>JAFRGU010000221.1 GCA_017433675.1 Clostridia bacterium | reverse complement strand
TAGTTGATCTGCAGCTGCACGAAGTCCACCTCGGGATGGGCGTTCAGCAGTTCCTCCAGCAGATCCGGATCCGCGTGGAAGGAGAATCCGGTGTTTCGGATCAGCCCTTCCTTTTTCCGCTCGGCAATGAATTCCCAGAGATGGAATTTGTCATAGTTCTCATAGTTGTTCCGCTGCAGCGCGTGCAGCAGATAGTAGTCGAAATACCCTGCGCCGGTTCGCTCCAGACTGGTGTAAAATTCCTGCTTTGCGAACTGCTCATCCTGGCACTGTCCCCAGCCCATCAGCTTCGTCGCGATGGTATACGCATTCCGGGGATGCCGGTCCGCAACCGCGGCCTTGAAGGCTGCTTCGCTGCCTCCGTTGTCGTAGACAAACGCCGTATCGAAGTAAGTGCCGCCTGCGGCGATAAAGCGGTCCGCCATTTCGCACACCTGGGGAATGTCAATGCTTCCGTCTTCGTTCTTGGGCAGCCGCATCAGCCCAAAGCCCAGCCGGAATGGGTTCCTTTCCCGAATCATTGCTTCTGTCATGCGTTTCCCTCCTTATCCGCATCTTGGATTCGTCGGTCTGAATCTGTCCGTCCCTCACTGGTTTTATTATAGGGAAAAGCAATCATTCTGTCAAAAGGAAACCGGCTGCCATGGCGCGGGCAGCCGGCTTCGTTTTCGGTTCCGGGCAGGTGCAGCCCGGAGCCTCACTCACCTGTGGAAGGAATTGTCAGAATATGGATACCGGAATCAGTCGCCGTAGGCGTTGGTATACACCCGCTGATTGATCTCCATATACTTGGACAGTCCCCTGTCCTCCAGTCCCTTCAGGTATTCATCCCATTCCGCCTCGACACCGCCGTTCGCGAGCCACTCCGCGCGCTTTTGGTTCGTATAGGAAAGCAGATCGGAGGTAATCTGGATCAGCTCGTCGTTGTCTTCCTCGCTCATCAGCATCGTGGGCAGATACTGGAAGGTAGCGTACTTTCGGTAATAGTTTTCATTCCGCTCGAACTTGGCCTGATGACCCGCGCTCCGGGGAATCACGGTACCAAAGAGATCCTTCGTCAGCGCCACGGGGCCGTCGGATGCAAAGGCTTCCTTGTAGCGGAACTCATCGTAGCTCATTCCTTCGGGCGTATCCACATAGGAGTAGGTGCCGTCCCCGTTATCGATCAGATTGATCCCGATCGGGCCCAGGTCGCACTGCATGCTCCAGATCGGATCATAGAAGGTGTCAACCCATTTCATCAGCAGCGCCGGGTCATGGCACCGGTCCGTGATGGCAAACCCGTTGGCGCTCATGTTGTTGGAGGATGTCCAGCCCCAGGAGGTGGTGCCGTCCGGTCCCAGCAGCGGAGACAGGGGCTCATATTCATCCTGGTGAATGGTGCCCAGGTCGAATGCGTTCCAGCACATGAATACGCCGATATTGGCAATCTCGCCCTGATTCTGGGCATTGTATGTCTTCTTGTCCATGGTAAAGCCTTCCTTGTCGATCAGGCCTTTGGAGAAGAAGTGTTCATACAGATACTTGCATCCTTCCTTGTAGTTCTCCGTTGCGGGGACATACACCAGCGTTCCGTTGTCAATGACGATGTGGGATCCGTCGTCCGTCATGGTGTCCGGATAGCCGAAGGCGCCGAAGAATCCGCCGATATCCCGCTGAGATCCGTTGAACTTGAAGGTCATGGGAATTTCATCGTTGGGATCGCCGTTGCCGTTGGCATCCTGTTCCTTGAATGCGGTCAGAACCTTTTCAAAATCCTCCAGCGTCACCGGTTTCTCCAGTCCCAGCCGCTCCAGCCAGGTCATGTTGATCATGATGTTGGCCGCGATGGTTCCGTCTTCTCCTTCATTGATGTACGGGGTGGAATAGATGTTGCCGTCCGGCGCGGTGCACATTTTCCGGATGTCCGGTCTGCGTTCGAACAGGGCTTTCAGGTTCGGTGCGTTCTCCTCAATCAGGTCATTCAGGGGCAGCAGCACGCCCTGGGATCCATAGTTGACCAGGTCGGCCGCGCTCAGGGAGAATTTGCCGAAGAAGCCTTCCGGCAGATCCGTATTCGCGCTGAGAATCAGGTTCTTCTTTTCGTCGTATTCCGCCTGCTGAATCTGGTCCCATTCAATATGGATGTTGGTCTTCTCCTCCAGCCGCTTGAACAGCTCCATGTCGTTGGCATCGCTGTGCAGGGGGCGGATCCGGATAATCAGCTTGAAGGTATCTCCTTCGGCCGAAAGCGGATACTCCGTCGCCAGCGCAGCTGTGGAAGCGCACAGCATCACGATTGCCAGAAACAGGCACACCAGGGTCTTTTTCATTGGTCTTTCCTCCTTTTTTATTGATAACGGGTCGGGCCCGTTAATCTCATCCTTTGACGGCGCCGATCATGACGCCCTGTATGAAGTATCGCTGCAGAAAGGGATATAGAATCAGCAGCGGCAGGGAAGACGCAATGATGATTCCGTATTTGATCAGATCCCCCAGCCGCTGCTGCAGCGCCAGGGTCGAAGCGTCTTCAACCATATCCCCCAGAGAATTCTCGAACAGGATGTTGCGCAGCACGAGCTGCAGCGGATACCGGTCAGCCGATTTCATGTAAATCAGGGCATTGAAATATCCGTTCCAGTGATTCACGGCATAGAAAAGGATCATCACTGCGATGATGGATTTGCTCAGGGGCAGCACAATCCGCAGGAAAAACTGAGTATTGCTGGCGCCGTCCAGGGTCGCGGCTTCCAGCAGCTCATCCGGAATGGTCTGCTGGAAGAAGGTTCTTGCAACAATCAGGTTCCAGGCGCTGACAGCCACGGGCAGAATCAGTGCCCACATGGTGTTGTACAGCTTCAGCTGCAGCACCAGCAGATAGGTGTGATTCAGGCATCCCGAAAAAATCATGGTGAAGGTGATTCC
>JAFRGU010000031.1 GCA_017433675.1 Clostridia bacterium | reverse complement strand
GCAGTCGCTCCTGTGCCGTTCGCTTCCGGACCTGTCCACGGTTCAGCCTGTCACTGCAAACCGGTGTTTTCGGATGCTGTGGTTTCCTCCGTCCCCTCTTCCGGAGTCTCCCCGTCCCAATTCTCCGGGATTTCCTCTCCGGCCAGGTCTTCTTCGGATTGCTCCATCCCGGTATCCGCGGTCCTGTTTCCCCGTTCCGGATCATCCTCATCTTCAGTTTCTTCAGAAAGGGCATCCGGGTCTGCTTCTTCCGCTTCTTCAGGTTCCTTCCCCGGTTCGGTTTCGGACATTTCCGTTTCTTCCGCTTCTTCAGGCGCTGGAGTATCCTTGTCCCCGTCCTTTTCCTGGGCTTTGGAGGCAGCATTTGTTTCCGTATTGCCGGTCATTTGTTCCGCATCTTCTTTTTCCGGCGCCGGGGCTTCTGTGGCAGGTGTGAACTCAACGCTCTCCGGCGATACCGGCGCTGCAGTCACAGTCGGCGCCGGGACTGTCACGCGGATCTCTGCACTCCGCCCCGTCTCCATCCATTCCCCGCCCGTCTTCAGCTGCAGCCATACGGAACCTTCCCACGCCTTCTCGACATGCCAGCTCAACTGCCACAGCGAAGGAACCGTCTCTCCTTCCTGATCCCGGGTGGCAGGAATCTCTTCCCCTTCTCCGTCCACAATGCGGACATCCGTGACACCCGGTTCCGTCGCAATGGTGAACACAATATCCGTCGGAACAGGATATTCTGCCCCGTCAGCGGAAAAAATCTTAACAAGACTGCCTGGATCCTGTTTTTTCCGGGATTCCCCGCGCAGAAGAGTCCGAACCGTACCGGGAATGCCCGTCGCATCCTCCGGAATCATCATGATGCCAATCAGGAGCAGGCCCAAAACCAGCAGAGCGATCGTCAGCCCGGTCAGCAGCCGTCCTCCCCGTGAAGTTCGCGCTGCTTCCCTCTCCGGCTGGCTCTTCTGCGTCCGGGGATCCCGGCCGTTGGGTTTCCGGCCGTAGAATTCCTGGCCATACCGCTTTCCTGATAGGTTGTCCCGTCCGTTTGAATTGATTTCACCGGTTTCCCGCTGGCTGTTCCCATATGCGGCCCGAAGTGCGTTGCGGTTCGCATCCGCCAGCCGGGCCCTGCTTTCTTCGCTCATCCGGCCCCGGTCTGTGTTCCCGGCTCCCATTCTTCCCGGGGTATATCCGACCTGGTTCTGCCCCGGGACTTTCCTTCCCGGATTCATTCCCACCGGATCAGGTGTTCTTCCGCTCTCACGGATCCGGGCAGCATTCAGCATTCCTGCTCTTGATGTGGCGCCCCGGGCATTTCCCCTTTCGCCGGCATCCCGCTCCTCCAGCTGAAATCGCCGTGAAATCTCCCGGGCAGTTTCGCTGTTGGCCCGAAGAACAGGGGACTCCGTCCTGTTCTCCTCCGGGCTTTCCCCGCTGATTGCACTTCCGGTGCCTTCCGTTGTCTCCGAAGTGTGATACCGGTCCGACCGTCTGCGCCGCGGTGTCGGGGCCGGCTGATCACCAAGAGCAGTCATGGCCTTTGTCTGCTCCCGGTCTGCTTCGTTGATGCGTTCCATATTATCCAAGGCGCTTCTCCTTTGCCTGCTGCAGCATATATTTTTACGTAAATATTATATGCCCAAATTGAGCTTCCCGCAACCCCGCTGGTTGTTGCCACCGGTTCCGTCACCTCTGTCTTGCGGAACCCGGGGAAATATGCCACAATAGAAGCCGCCGGAAGCATGGAACTTTTCATGCGCCCGGTTCGTCTGACAGAGTGCGGTTGAAGCCGCGGAAAGGAAGAAGTTAAACATGAAAAAACGGATCGCACTCCTTATCACGCTTATGATGGTACTGACAGGTTCCGTTGCTCCGGCCGAAACCCAGATTTCAGTCAGCGGCACCGGGGAAACAACCGTCAGCGCTGATACCGCTGTTATTTCCCTGGGCGTAAATGCCCGGAACAAGGATGTGCTGAAAGCACAGCAGGCGGTCAACGAAACCATCGCTGCCATCCGGAAGGCTCTGATTGAGCAGGGAATCCGGGAGGAAAATATCAACACGGAATTGATCAACATTTATGCTCTGTATGATTATTCGGGAGATCAGGAACAGCTTGCCGCCTACAGCGCAAGTTCAACGCTGGCCATTAAAGTGACCGACATGCAAAGTGTTGGCGCGCTGATTGATACTGCTTTTGCAGCCGGCGCCAACACTTTGAACGGCGTCTCTTTCTCTGCTTCCGACACGGATGAAGCGAAAGCCGAAGCGATAAAAAAAGCGGTGGAAAATGCGAAAAAGAAAGCGGAAATCCTTGCGGAAGCAGGGGGCCTGAAAATCACCGGGATCAGAACCATCTCCGAAAACAGCGTTCGCAGCTATGAAAACAGTGTCGGAAACGTCTATGCGAAAGGGATGGATATGATGGCATCGGAAGAGGCCCCGGGGACAGTGGTGCAGTCAGCCCGGCTCGTTGTCAGCGCTGATGTCAGCATCACATTCTCCGCAGAATAAGGAGGAGGAGCCCTTTTGATCTGTACCCTCTGTCCCCGTCGCTGCGGGGTGGATCGTTCTGTCCGGACAGGTTTCTGCGGGCTTGGGAAAGATATGCTGATTGCCCGAATCGCTCCCCATCTCTGGGAAGAGCCGCCTGTGTCCGGCTCCCGGGGGACCGGCGCCGTTTTCTTTTCCGGCTGTACCCTGCGCTGTGCCTATTGCCAGAACGGAGAGATTTCTCATCGGAATCAGGGCCGTCCTTTTACTCCCCGCGGTCTGGCAGACAGCCTGAAGCGTCTGGAGGATCTCGGGATGCAGTCCATCTCCCTGATCACTGCCACGCCCTTCGTTCCCGCCATTCTGGATGCCCTGTCCCTGTATCGGCCTTCCCTGCCCCTGGTCTGGAATTCCTCCGGGTATGAATCCCTGGAAACCCTGCGGATGCTGAATGGCATCATTGATGTCTATCTGCCGGATTTAAAGCATTATTCTTCCCGTATGGGAGCCCTTTGTGCCGGAGCGCCGGATTATTTCGCTGTTGCCTCCCGGGCGATCCCGGAAATGTGCCGTCAGACCGGCTCGCCGGTTTATGACGAAAACGGCATCATGCTCCGGGGAACCCTCGTCCGCCATCTGATCCTTCCCTCCCTCACCGGTGAAAGCATGAAACTGCTCACCTGGGTAAAGGATACCCTCCCTCCGGGCACACCGGTCAGCCTCATGCGGCAGTACCTTCCATGCAATGATGTTCACATACCGGGCCTCCGGCGTCCGGTGTCGGAAGCGGAATACCGGCGGGTTCGGGATCATATGCTCGCCCTGGATCTTCCTGGCTTCCTTCAGGAATCCGCCTCCGTCTCTGCGGATTTCATTCCCCTCTTCAATCAGCCGGAAAGCTTTATCTGAAAAACAGGAAAAAGCCGGACGACGGGCTTCTCCGTCCTCCGACTTTTTGTTTGGTTCTTTATCCCCGGGCTGTGCCGATCTTCGGCACATGATACTCCACGCCCTGATCGTACCGGACTGTCTCCGGCGGGTTCTCCAGCGTTTCCGGATGGTTCAGGCAGCGCACCACATCCGCGAAAAACG
>JAFRGU010000220.1 GCA_017433675.1 Clostridia bacterium | reverse complement strand
GGGCGGAACTTCTCGGAGCGATCCGGCTGCCGAACAATGCTTTCCGTGCCAATGCCGGGACGGATGTCGTGTCGGATATCATTTTCCTGCAGAAGAGGGATCACCCTATCGACATTGAACCGGACTGGGTACACCTCGGGCAAACGCCGGACGGGCTGCCCATCAACAGCTATTTTGTTGACTATCCGGAGATGGTGCTGGGGCAGCTGACGACGGAAAACACACAGTATGGCCGGCAGGAATGTACGGTCATTCCCATACCGGGAGCGGAACTGTCGGAACAGCTGAAAGAAGCGGTCGCGCATATCCACGGCAGCTATACGCCGCAGGCCATTACAGAACAGGATTTCGGGGATATCCCGGATTCTATCCCGGCGAATCCGAACGTGAAGAACTTTTCCTATACGGTCGTTGCCGGGGAGGTCTTTTTTCGGGAGAATTCCGTCATGCGCCCGGTGGACCTGAACGACAGGATGAAGGGCCGCGTAAAAGGCCTGGTTGCCCTGCGGCAGATCGTCAATGAACTTATCGACTACCAGATGAATGACTATCCGGAGGAAGAAATCGCGGCAAAACAGCGGGAGCTGAACGCCGACTATGACAGCTTCACGGCGGAATACGGCATTATCAATTCCCGTGCCAATGCCCAGGCATTTGCCGAGGATTCGTCCTATTACCTGCTCTGTTCGCTGGAGAATATCAACGAGGACGGTGAGCTGGAGAGCAAGGCGGACATGTTTACGAAACGCACCATCCGTCCGGAGCGGAAAGTGACACAGGTGGATACGCCGAGCGAGGCGCTGGCCATTTCCATCGGGGAGAAAGGCCGGGTGGATCTGCCGTATATGGCGGAGCTGCTAGGTACGCCGTGGGAATACCGGGAGATCATCGCGGAGCTGCAGGGCGTCATCTTCAAGGATCCCATGGCGGAAATTGAGATTGATAAAGGCTGGCAGACAGCGGATGAATACCTGTCCGGGGACGTGCGGCACAAGCTGAAACTGGCAAGGATCGCGGCGGAAAGCGATCCGTTCTTCCAGACAAATGTGGCGGCATTGGAAAAAGTGCAGCCGAAGGACTTGGATGCATCGGAGATCGATGTTCGCCTTGGAGCCACCTGGCTGGATTCGGACATCATCCGGCAGTTCATGAATGAGACTTTTGAAACACCTTATTATCTCCGCCGCAGTATCGAGGTGATGTTTTCCCCGTATACGGCGGAATGGAGGATCACGGGCAAGACCAATCCCAGTTATAACGACGTGGCCTGTTATGTGACCTATGGCACAGACCGCGCGAATGCTTATAAGATCTTGGAGGAAACCCTGAACCTTAAGGATATCCGGATCTATGACACCGTGGAGGATGCGGACGGCAAAAAGCGTCGGGTTCTGAACAAAAAGGAAACCACCCTGGCCCAGCAGAAGCAGCAGGCCATCAAGGATGCCTTCCGGGACTGGGTATGGAGGGATCCCCGGCGCAGGGAACAGCTGGTGCAGAAATACAATGAGCTGTTCAATTCCACCCGTCCCCGGGAGTATGACGGATCCCACATCCATTTCGTAGGGATGAACCCGGATATCAAACTCAGGGAACATCAGCTGGGAGCGATTGCCCATGTGCTGTACGGAGGGAACACCCTGCTGGCCCATGAGGTCGGTGCGGGCAAGACCTTCGAGATGGCGGCATCAGCCATGGAGAGCAAACGTCTGGGCCTGTCCCAGAAAGCACTTTTCGTGGTGCCGAACCACCTGACGCTCCAGTGGGCGAATGAATTCCTGCGCCTGTACCCCAGCGCGAAGCTGCTGGTTGCCAGCAAGCGGGATTTTGAAACGAAAAACCGGAAGAAGTTCTGTGCCAGAATCGCCACCGGCGATTACGATGCCGTCATCATCGGCCATTCCCAGTTTGAGAAGATCCCGATTTCGGCAGAGCGACAGGAACGGCTTTTGCGTGACCAGATCGACGAGATCACAGAGGCGATATCAGAACTGAAATACAGCCGGGGCGAGAACTTTTCCATCAAGCAGATGGAGAAAACAAGAAAGTCCCTGCAGGCGCGGCTGGATAAACTGATCAACGAAGACCGGAAGGATGATGTGATCACCTTCGAGCAGCTGGGCGTAGACCGGCTGTATGTGGACGAGAGTCATGCATTCAAGAACCTGTTCCTTTACACGAAGATGCGGAATGTGGCCGGCCTTTCCACTTCGGAGGCGCAGAAGTCCTCGGATATGTTTATGAAGTGCCGGTATATGGATGAGATCACTGGAGGCAAGGGCGTGGTCTTTGCTACCGGCACGCCGGTCAGCAACTCCATGACGGAGCTTTATACCGTCATGCGGTATCTCCAGTATGGGACGCTGCAGCAGAAAGGTCTGACGCACTTTGACTGCTGGGCTTCTACCTTCGGTGAAACCACAACAGCCATCGAGCTGGCACCGGAAGGAACCGG
>JAFRGU010000003.1 GCA_017433675.1 Clostridia bacterium | reverse complement strand
TATCTGCCCGGGGAGGAAAACATCAGCCGGGGGCACATTCCGGAGGGAAAGGAAGCATATTACACCGCGCGGCATGAGATCGTACTTCGGCCCGCGGAAACGCTGACTATGCCCGTAGGCCAGAAGCACTGGTTCCAGGCGGGGGAAGACGGGGCTGTTTTTTATACGATTTCCACGCTGGCGGTTGACGCCATGGATCCCTTCAGCGATCCGGAGATTGTCCGCAAGACGGTGATCTCTGAAGCATAATGTGTGATATCGGGGAATATGGACAAGGAGGACCGGAGAATGAAGAACAGAAAATACGCCACCATTACCGGATTCATGGGAAGCCTGCAGGATCGATTTGCCACATACCAGCCGAAGCGCACCATGGAAGAGATGGTGAAAATGGCTTCGAAGATCAAGGGATGCTCCGGGCTGGAGGTGGTTTACCCCCAGAACTTTACGGATCCCGCTTATGTGAGGCGCCTGCTCGAGGACAACGGGCTTGGCGTTTCCACGGTGAACCTGAACGTCAAGGGCGAAGAGAAATTCCGCTACGGCTCCTTCTCCAATCCGGATCCCGCCATTAGGAAGGAATCTGTGGAATACGGGAAGCGGGCCATGGACTGCGCGGCTGAGCTGGGATGCAACATCGTTACTACCGCGCTGCTGAACGACGGGCAGGACTATCCCTTCGAGATTGACCAGTACGACTGGTTCATGCGGGCTCTGGAGGGAGTCCGGGAGGTGGCCGAATACCGGAAGGATGTAAAGCTAAGCCTTGAATACAAGCTGGCAGAGCCCCGGGTTCACTGCCTGCTGAACAACGCGGGCAAGATGGGATATTTCTGTCAGATGACTGGATGTGACAACGTGGGCGTCACGTTGGATACGGGGCACGCTTTCCTGGCGCTGGAGGTGCCGGCTGATTCGGCCAGCTTCCTGGCGGCTACGAACCGGCTGTTCTACGTGCATGTGAACGACAATCCCAGAAACTGGGACTGGGATCTGCTGCCCGGGGTGAACAACCTGGTGGAATTTGTGGAATTCGCGTATACGCTGAACAAGGTGGGATACGAAGGATGGCTGACGGCGGACGTATTCCCGGGAAGGTACGATCCTATTAAGATCATGGAGAAGACCTTCGAGTGGATGGACTATATCTTCGATATCGCGGATCAGATTGATCCCGTAAAGCTGCGGGAGATGCAGGAGCACTGCCACAACTTTGAAGCACTGGACTACGTCCGGTCCTTCATGTAAAAAACTGCCGGGTGCGGGAGGATTGAGCCATGTCAAAGACCAGATATGAGATCTGCGGGCAGGATTTTAAGATCAACGGCCAGCTGACCTACAGCGAGATCCCGGGAGTCAATCCGGCAGCAAAGGGGCTGCTGTTCAACGCACGATTCATTCAGGGCGTATTCAACGATATCAATCCGGCGAACAAAGGCGTTTATGACCGGTTCGGGAAAACCTTTGATCCGGATGAGAACACCCGGGCGCTGATTGAGGCGCTTCCGGCCTGGTATGACGCGGGGCTGCGGGCTATCACCGTAGGACTGCAGGCGGGAGGACCTATTTACAGCTATACGGACTGGGCGGTGATTGAGACCGGCGCCTTTTCTGCGGACGGAAAGGAAATCAACCCGGACACCTGGCGCAGAATGAGTGAAATCATCAAAGCGGCGGACGAGATCGGCATGCTGGTGATTGTCAGCTTCTTCTACCAGGGGCAGTTCCAGTACTTCGACGGGGACGCCGCAGCCATCGAGGCTTCGAAGACCGCCTGCATGGCGCTGCTGGAGCTGGACTACGATAATGTGATTATCGAGGTGGCCAACGAATACGACACTATGCGGATGCATAACAAGGACACCGCCCTGGGTGAGCATAAAAACATGGCGGCCTGGATCCGGAAGATCCGGGAATGGACCGGCGGCCGCTTTGCCGTGGGAAGCAGCCCGGCTTTCCGGGTGAATAAGGAGCAGGTTCAGGCCAGTGACCTGGCGCTGATCCATGGAAATCAGAAACGGCGGCAGGAGCTGCACGATCTGGTGCGGACGGTACGGATGTATGCGCCGGACAAGCCGATCGTTGTGAACGAGGATTCTCCGCTGTTCACCCAGCTGGAGGTGGCCATCGACAATCACTTCTCCTGGGGATATTACAATACCATGACCAAGCAGGAACCGCCCTGCGACTGGGGGATCACACGGGGCGAGGATCAGTACTTTGCCCAGCGGCTGGCCAAAGTGATCGGAATCAAGGCGGAGACCTTGCCGGAGAAGGACGTTTATCTGCAGGGATTTGAGCCGGAGATGACCATTGACGACGGCCGGTATATCCGGGTGGCGGCGAAAAATCCGGAGCTGATTGATCGGGTTCGTTTCTACGAGGACGGGAAGCAGCTGGACATCGCCTATGCGGAGCCCTTCATGCTCTATGATAAGGCGACCTGGATCCAGGAGCCCTACTATCCTGGCGATGGAGCGAAATGTTTCTCCGCTGCGATTCGCTGGTTGGACGGGACGGAGACCGTGCTGACTCAGGATCTGACCCTGCTGCCTCCGGCGGACAGGAATAAGGCCCACAAGCCTTCTCCCTTTAACGACCCGACTGGCGGAAACGCTTCCCTGTAAATACGTGAAACCGATCCGTGGAAGAGAGGAAAACGTGATGGAAGACATCTTACTGAGCGCACGCGGAATATATAAATCCTTCGGCGCCACCAAGGCCGTCCGCGATTTTTCCATGGATATCCGCCGTGGCGAGATCCGCGGGCTGATCGGGGAGAATGGATCCGGAAAGAGTACATTTGCTTCCATCGTTGCGGGAATTCAGGGTAAGGATGACGGTGAGATGATCCTGAACGGGAAGCCGTACGATCCGGTGGATCAGAATGAATCTGCTCAGCGTGGGGTAGCTCTGGTGGTTCAGGAAATCGGTACGATTGCTTCGATTTCCGCCGCTTCCAATATCTTCCTGAACCGGGAAAACCAGTTTGCCCGGAAGGGCTTCATTCAGTTCAGCAAAATGAACAAGGCGGCCCGGGAGATCCTGGACCAGATCGGGGGAGAGCATATCAACCCGGCGCAGCCCTGCGGAACCATGAACCTGGAAGACCGAAAACTGGTAGAGATTGCCAAGGCCATGAAGATCAAGCCGGATCTGCTGATCATCGACGAGACCAGCAACGCGCTGGCCTCTCACGGCCGGGAGATTCTTTACCGGAACATGCGGGCGGTGCGGGAGCGGGGAGGCTCTGTTCTGTTCATTACCCACGATATGGAAGAGCTGGTATCCATCTGCGACAGCGTGACCATTATGCGGGATGGGTGCTACGTGGAGACGCTTTTCGGGGCGGAGATGGAGCCCATGCGGCTGAAAATGCTGATGGTGGGCCGGGAGATTGCGGAAAACTACTATAGGCCTGATTTCACGCCCAGCTTTGACAGTGACATCGTCATGAAGGCGGAGAATCTGGTTTCCGAAAGCGTCCGCAATGTGTCTTTCGAACTGCACAGAGGAGAAATTTTGGGTATCGGCGGTCTGGCTGAATGCGGCATGCATGAACTGGGGAAGCTGCTTTTCGGATTGCAGAAGCCGGATAAGGGTACGGTGACCCTGGCGGACGGAACTCGGATTTCCAATGCTGTCAAGGCTGTGGACCATAAGGTGGGATATCTTTCCAAGAACCGGGATACGGAAGCAGTGCTGCTGAATTATCGGATTCGGGACAATGTTGTTCTGCCCTCCCTGAAGAAGATGCGCCGGGGACCGTTCATTCTGAAACGGGACGAAAAGGCCATGTCGGAAAAATGGGCCAATGAGCTTTCCATCAAGCGGCGAACGGATACGCAGCGGGTACGGGAGCTCTCCGGCGGAAACAAGCAGAAGGTGGTTCTGGCCAAATGGATGGCCCGGGAATCGGAGATTCTGATCATGGACTGCCCCACCCGCGGAATTGATATCGGCGTGAAGGAAGCAATTTACAAGATCATGATGCGCTTCAAGGCGGAAGGAAGATCCATGATCATGATCTCGGAGGAAATGCCGGAGCTCATCGGCATGAGCGACCGGATGCTGATCATGAAGGACGGCGCGGTTTCGGCAGAGGTTATGCGGGGACCGGAGGTTAAAGAGCACGATCTGATTCAGTACATGGTCTGAGGAGGTGAGAGGGGATGACGGCTGAGGAAAAGAAAAGCCTGAACCGGGAACGGATCAAACACCTGATTACCGGTAATCTGCCGCTGCTGGGACTGATCGTGATTATCATCGTGTTCCAGATTCTGACGGAAGGGAAGCTGCTTTCGCAGCGGAATGTAAATTCGCTGATCAATCAGACCTTCCTGCTGATGATTGCCTGTGTAGGATCCATCTTCATCTTTCTGCAGGGCGGATGTGACCTGAGCCTGACCAGCGGTATCGGGACCTGTGCCATTGCCGGCGCCTTTGCGCTGAATGCCTATGGGGTTGGCGCCTGTATCGCGGCGATGCTGGCCACGGGATTGGTGCTGGGGCTCTTCAACGGATTCATCTATTCCAGAACAAAGATCAATCCCTTTATCCTGAGCCTGTCCGTAAACCTGTTGTTGGACGGACTGAATTATACCTTCACCGATCAGCTGGCCGTGATCCAGATTGCGCGGAAATACCAGAAGGCCTTTGGTACGCTGGAACTGAAAATCGCGGTGCTGATCATCTTCTCCCTGATCGTCTATTATTTCTACGACTATACCATTGTTGGCAAACATTCCAGAGCTGT
>JAFRGU010000219.1 GCA_017433675.1 Clostridia bacterium | reverse complement strand
GCTCTCGTCCAGCTTTTCCAGCTTCCCCTGCTTCCGCAGGGCCTTCGCCGCCACCGTCGCCAGATCCATCAGGCAGATCGGCTTCTCTTCCCGGCCCAGCTCCTTCCGGACGGCCAGATACCGGTTCCAGGCCGCCTCCAGTACCGCATCCTTCCCGTCATCGTTGTGATCGAAGGACACGCTGTCGATCTCCGTCAGGAAAGTCGTATGCCGGCAGTGATCGCTCCAGTAGGTATCCAGCATCCGGATCTCCGTAATCGTGGGTTCCCGCCCCTCTTCGCGGAAATAGGCCTGGCAGAAGGCGATGTCGTCGGTGTCCATGGCCAGCCCGTAATCCTTCACGAACTTCTCCAGGCCGGCCCGGTCCAGGGTGCTGAACCCGTTCAGGACAGCAACCTCCGTCGGAATCGCATATTCCGTCCTCAGGGTTTCGGGCAGCTCCAGCGAAGCCTCCCGGGCTTCCACCGGGTTAATGACGTACTTCCGGATCTCCGCAATCTCTGCCTCGCTCAGCTTTCCGTAAAGCAGATAAACCCGGGCACTCCGGATCAGTGGCCGCTCCCCCTGGCTGAGGATCTGAATGCACTGGGCTGCGGAATCCGCCCGCTGGTCGAACTGCCCCGGCAGATATTCCACCGCGAACACGGCATCCGGCCGCTCGCCGCCCGCGCTTTCCACTTCCTCCAGCTCCCCGCAGGTATTGTCCAGCTGAGGCTCGGAAAACACCTCCCGCACCGCCGTTTCAAACAGCTCCGGATCCATATTCTCCGCGTCGTACCGATTCAGCAGCCGCACCTTCTCCAGCCCCTGAATCCCCAGAAACTCCCGGACGTCCTTCAGCAGTCCCCGGGCCTCATTGTCCAGCCCCGGCTTTTTCTCCACATACACTCTGTAGACCATATGTCCGAACCTCTTCTTCAGTCTTCGCTGTCATAATCTGCCAAAACCAACCGCACTGCAATGCTGCAGCCCGGGCGGGGAAATACCCGCCGTCGGGCTGCGCGTTGCACTCGTCAATCAGCCTTTCGCCGCACTTAGTGCCCGCTGGCCAATATCATGCCTCATATACCGATGTTCAAAATCAATCTGCTCCGCCAGCGCATAAGCCTGCTTCACAGCCTCCTGCAGCGTCCCCGCCACAGCGGTCACCCCGAGCACCCGTCCCCCGCTGGTCACCAGTTTCCCGTCCTTCAGCGCCGCCCCGGCCACATAAACCTGCGGCAGCACATTTTCCGGAATCGTAATTTCATATCCCTTTCCGTATGCCAGCGGATATCCCTCCGAAGCCAGCACCACGCAGCAGGCGTGTCCGTCCCGGAATTTCACATCGCATTCCGCCAGCTTCCCGTTCGTCACCGCCTGCATGACCTCCAGCAGATCGGTCTCCAGCAGCGGCAGCACCACCTGGGTCTCCGGATCCCCGAACCGGCAGTTGTATTCGATCACCTTCGGCCCGTCTTTGGTAATCATCAACCCGAAGTACAGGCATCCCCGGAACTCCCGGTCTTCCTGCTTCATGGCCCGGATCGTCGGCAAAAAGATCTTTTCCATGCACTCCGCGGCCACCTGCTCCGTATAATACGGATTCGGCGCTACGGTCCCCATGCCGCCTGTATTCAGCCCCGTATCCCCGTCCCCGGCACGCTTGTGATCCATGCTGGAAACCATCGGCACCACGGTTTCCCCGTCCGTGAACGACAGTACGGAAACCTCCGGCCCCTCCAGGAATTCCTCGATTACGATCTGGTTCCCGCTGGCGCCGAATTTCTTTTCCTCCATGATTTCCCGCACGGCCGCGAAAGCTTCCTCCCGGGTCATCGCGATCAGGACGCCCTTCCCCAGCGCCAGGCCGTCCGCCTTGATGACCGCGGGCATCGGCGCGCTTTCCAGATACGCCATCGCCTTTTCCGCGTCATCAAAAACGGCATATGCCGCCGTCGGAATCCCGTATTTCCTCATCAGGTTTTTCGCGAAAACCTTGCTGCCCTCAATGATCGCGGCATTCTTCCGCGGCCCGAAGCAGGGAATCCCGATGGCCTCCAGTTCATCCACGCATCCCAGCACCAGCGGATCGTCCGGTGCCACCACGGCGTAATCCACCGGATGGTTCTTCGCAAACTCCACGATCCCCGCAAGATCCGTCGCCTTGATCCCCACGCACTCTGCGTCCGCCGCGATCCCGCCGTTCCCCGGCAGGGCCCACACAGTCTTCACCCCGGGATTCTCCCGGATCTTTCTAATGATAGCGTGTTCCCGTCCGCCCCCGCCGACAATCATGATATTCATATCTGTCTTTTCTCCATGTTTTTTATAGAAGCTAACACAAAACGAAATTGCCCACTTGCAGCCCGGGCGGGGAATTCCCACCGGGGGACCCTTTGAGCCCGCCGGCACTTAGGCTGTGCCAAGCGAAGCGCCAGCAGAGCCTTTGTGCCGCTGCAGGGCTCAACGGAGGCGCGAGCCGTGTCCCCCGGGGGAAATACCCGCCGTCGGGCTGCGCGTTGCACTCCTAACTAATACGCGAAAACATTCTCTTAATGATGGAACAATCTCATATGCGTAAAGCACATCGTCATCCCATACTCATCCGCGCACGCAATCACCGCATCATCCCGGATCGACCCGCCGGGCTCCGCCACATACTTCACGCCGCTGGCCGCCGCCCGCTGAATATTATCACTGAACGGGAAGAAAGCGTCGGATCCCAGCGCCACATTCTGCCTCGTCGCCAGGAAAGCCTTCTGCTCCTCCCGCGTAAAGGGCTCCGGCTGCGCTGTGAAATACTTCTGCCAGTTCCCCTCCGCGCATACGTCCTCTTCGTTCTGATTGATGTACCCGTCGATCACGTTGTCCCGCTCCGGCCGGCCCAGATCGGCCCGGAAGGGCAGATTCAGCACCTTCTCATGCTGCCGCAGGAACCAGGTGTCCGCCTTGCTTCCCGCCAGCCGCGTGCAGTGGATCCGGCTCTGCTGCCCGGCGCCCACGCCGATAGCCTGCCCGTCCACCGCGTAGCATACGGAGTTGCTCTGCGTGTATTTCAGCGTGATCAGGGCCACGATCAGGTCCCGCACCGCGCTTTCCGGCAGCTCCCGATTCTTCGTCACGATGTCGCTCAGCAGCTCCCGGTTGATCCTGAAGTTGTTCCGCCCCTGCTCGAAGGTGATGCCGAAAACCTGCTTCCGCTCCTGGGGATCTGGCACGTAGTCCGGGTCGATCTCCACGATATTGTAATTGCCCTTCCGCTTGGTTTTCAGAATCTCCAGCGCTTCCGGATCGTATCCGGGCGCGATGACACCGTCGGAAACCTCCCGCTTCAGCATCTTCGCGGTGGTCACGTCGCAGGGATCGCTCAGGGCTACCCAGTCGCCGAAGGAGCACATCCGGTCCGTGCCCCGGGCCCGGGCATAGGCGCAGGCCAGCGGGGAATCGTCCAGCCCCTCGATATCGTCCACGAAGCAGGCCCGTTTCAGATCCGCGCTCAGCGGAATGCCCACCGCCGCGCTGGTGGGGCTCACATGCTTAAAGGAAGTCACCGCCGGCATGCCCAGCGCTTCCTTCAGCTCCTTCACCAGCTGCCAGCTGTTGAAGGCGTCCAGGAAGTTGATGTATCCGGGCCGGCCGCTCAGAATCCGGATCGGCAGGTCGCTCCCGTCGTGCATATAGATCTTCGCAGGCTTCTGGTTCGGGTTGCAGCCGTATTTCAGCTCAAATTCCTTCATGGTCTTCTTCCTTTCACTCGCTCATTTTGTTGACCAGGCGGTTTTCGACGGCCCCGGTCTTCAGATCCACGTACCGGACATACAGGCTGATCCGGTTCGCCGCGTTCAGGTTCTTCCAGATCTGATCGGTAAACGTGTCGATATCGTCGCAGATTCCCATGCGCTCCGGCTCGCCCTGGAAGGTCGGAATCGGATTCCCGTCCGTCACGTAGGTATGCAGGAAATGCCCGACGCCCGGGATCGGCGCGTAGTCATAGGTATACCGGTGGCAGGCGCTGCCTTCGGCATCCGCGCTCTTCAGAATGCTCATCTGATAGGTGAAGTCCCCGTCCCCGAAGTGAAGAATGCCGCTGATCCGGGGCGTATAGTTCGGCGCGTCCGGCTCAAAGCAGCGGCTCTCCAGCGCTTTGGCAAAGGGCACTCCCGCCAGCAGCCCTGCATAAATCGTGTCCGTCTGGTCGCCATTGGTCACGATCAGGTGGTTTTCGAACTGCCGGATCGCGGCGTAGATGATCAGAGAGGGATCCTTCACCTTCGAGGCGTCGAAAGGCTCCGTGAATACTTCGCCGTTTTTCTCCGTAAAGATCCGGTTCCGGCTGTTCTCGCTCCGGCCCATGATGAAATAAGCCGCCGCAGCCTTCGTGCCGTCCGGGGTCTTTCCGATCACGATGCCCCGCCCGGGATAGGGGTTCCCCGCCAGCAGCTGTTCCGGGCTCCGGATTTCATAAACATTCATAGGATCTTCCTCCTCTTTTTCCTTTTCAGGTTCAATCGTATTCGCCGCGATTGCCTTCCCGGCCGGCCCGATCGCCGCGACGGCCGCCAGCGTTTCCCCGGTTTCCGTCGCCGCCTCAGTCCCGGCCTTCGGCGCGTTTTCGCGGAGGATTTTCGCGGAAACCTGCTCCGCCGCCTGGGGCAGCAGAATCCATTCCGCTTCCTCCATCACCCGGCGCTGCAGCGTTTCCGGCGTGTCGTCCGGCCGCACCTCCACCGCCTTCTGGGCGATGATCTCCCCGCCGTCGGGAATCTCGTTCACATAGTGCACCGTTGCGCCGGTCACCTTCACGCTCCGTTTCAACGCTGCCTCGTGCACCTTCAGCCCGTAAAATCCCGCCCCGCAGAAGCTCGGAATCAGGCTGGGATGGATGTTCAGGATCCGGTGGTCGTGCCGCCGGGTGAACTCCTCGCTCAGGATGCTCAGGAATCCCGCGAGGATGATCAGCTCCGCGGCTGCCTCCGTCAGCGCCGCTTCCAGCCGCGCCTCAAAGGTCTCCTGGCTCCCGCATTGTTTGTTGGACCTC
>JAFRGU010000218.1 GCA_017433675.1 Clostridia bacterium | reverse complement strand
TTGCTCTACAGCTGATTTCTTCGGTTGTTTGTGTTTACTCCTGCAAACTTGCGTTTGCTTCTGCAATTGACCTCCCGTATTCCGTATTCCGTATTCCAGGTTCCAGAATTTCGGATTCCGGAAGTCGCCTGGAACCAGAAGGTGAATCTCCGGGCCGCCCAGATTCAGATTGTGGAAACGGCGTGACGGGTGCCTGACGTCGAAAGTCCCCGCGGAGCATAAAAAAGTGTGCTCTGTGGGTTTTTTTTGATCTTGGAATATGGTATCATTTCAGTCGACGAAGGAAAGGCTGTTGCGTTTATATATGAAGTTTCTTTATTAATCCGACAGCAATAAAATAGAAGGGGTTATTATTCCGGATACGATCTGTTAAGCGGATAAGATTGCTGTTATAATCAGTGGCGAAGAGAAGGAAACCGCACGACTGACGAAATGAAACGGAGAGAAAGAATTTGCTGATCATTGCAATAGCCATAGTCGGGTTTTTCGCGTTTTTTATCATAAGAACATATGTGTGGCAATACAACGCAAAACTAAATGGCCTGGATGCTGAAGCATATGTTAGCTGGATAGAAAAGGTAGTTCGGTGCGGAGGCGGGGACGGGGCTGAATACCCGATGAAATATTATTATGTGAGATTCCAGAGATACGACGGCCTGGAAACAGAAGCAAGACTGATGAACCCCAATAAGAAGCTGAAAATTGGCAGTCATGTCCGGATTCGGTATGTACCGGGGCGTGAAGAGATTGCGACGCTGATGGAAATGGAATAACAGCGGAAGACTCTTTAAGCGCTGTCTTCAGTAACGTGTTTCCCCAAATTCCAATATATGCAATAGAAAGTAAACCCGGAGGATAAGCTGCGCTTCAAAAACAGTCAATAACCGGTTTGTATCGATACTTGATTCTCCGGATAACCAGTATTTAGTTTTATGTTACGGACGTCCTCGGCCAGCTTCGGCTGGCTTTTTTTGTGCTCATAGATGGGTGCTTTTTCCGGTTTTGGTTCAACTCATGATATTTCCTGATGCTTCATATGCTTCAATATTCCTGATCAACCTCCGCATTCTGATCTGTGATGCGGGTTCCGGAAAGGAGAATTTCATGCGCCAGACCGTCAAAGACCTGTCCCTGCCTGTCGGCGATTCCCAAAGAGATTTCCGCCTCCATAAGCTGGATGCCTTTTCCGGCGGCCGGCATTCCTGAGCCGCCTGCCGGTCTTTCTTCCGGCCGAAGCGCCGAATATCGAAGTCCTCCTCGAGCAGCGTGTACTGATATGCTAACATAAGAACAGGCCCATGTACAAGTGCCTTTGGCTCTTTTTACCAGTGCTTTTTGAGGATAACCGAACAGAGGGACAGGCTCTCCCCAATAATCAACTTGCGTAAGAGTAGATAAGCTGATATAATAATACTAATAAAGCTGAGAGGATTGGCTGACGAAAACAGAACGGACGGGAACGAGCAGGCCGGAAGGAGAAAAGCTTCATGAAACGGATGATTCTGCTTGGGTTGACGATAGTGATGATCTGCTGCGCCGGATTCGCGATGGCGGGGGCGGCAAAAGTGGCGGAAAAGGGAACCGGGATCACGGTGATTCCCGCCACGGAATGGGAGAACCAGTTTCCGGACGTCTACGCCAGCTACATGGCGAACAGCGAGAACGAGGCCGTGATTGAATACACGGAGGAGTATCCCATCATCCAGACGATCTATGAGGGTTACGGCTTCGCGAAGTATTACGGGAGTGCCCGGGGCCACTACTACTGCGTCAGCGACCTCATGGCGACGGGACGGCCGCATGCGCTGGCGAACTGCTTCACATGCAAAACGGCGGAATTCACTGTGATGACCCTGAACGACGGCGACAGCGCATACAGCCTGCCCTTTGAATCCGTGGATTCTGCTGGCCTCGAGGATGTGGGCTGCTTCACCTGCCACGCCAATGAGCCGGGCGGGCAGATCACCATTACGCACACCTATCTGGCGGACGCGGTGGGCGAGGATATCGCGAGCATTCCCCAGGCGGATCTGTCCTGTGGACAGTGCCACGTGGAATACTACTTCGCGCCGGAAGGAAAGAACACCGCCATGCCGGGGACCCGGCTGGCGGAGCTGAATCCGGACGCGATGTATGATTTCTACGAAAAGATGGGATTTTCGGACTACACGAACCCCCGGACGGGCGTGAACATGCTGAAGACCCAGCATCCCGAGTTCGAGACGGTGCTCGGAAAAGGCAGCGTTCACGGCGGCACTTTCACCTGCGCGGACTGCCACATGGCCAAAGAAACCAACGAC
This sequence comes from Clostridia bacterium, assembly GCA_017433675.1. Lineage (GTDB taxonomy): Bacteria > Bacillota > Clostridia > Christensenellales > Aristaeellaceae > Aristaeella. The sequence continues at coordinate 3,986 of JAFRGU010000218.1, read as the reverse complement.
AAAGGCGAAACCTACCGGAGCCATAACCTGGTGAGTCCGCTGGCGAGCGAAACCATCCAGGCGAACTGCGCGGCGTGCCACAGTGACCTTGCGGGATTCGTTCACGGGATCCAGGAGAAGATGGTGGGCCGGACTGTCGCCATCGGGGAGAACCTGAAGACGCTGACGGACCGGCTGGCGGAGGCCGTGGCTTCCGGAAAATACACGGACGAACAGCTGGCGGACTGCCGGGCACTGAACCGGAAGGGACAGTGGTACTGGGATTTCGTGTTTGTCGAGAACAGCAACGGAGCCCATAATTCCAGACTGGACAACCGATGCCTGGACATGGCGGAAGCCTTCATCAACGCGGCGATGCTGCAGCTGGACAAACTGGAGAAAAGCGATATCTGACAATCCTGAAACCCTGAACTGCGCCGAAGTGCTCCCCCGCGCTTCGGCGTATCGTCTGTAAAAGGAAGGTTTTCTTTGAAAAAGATCGGACAATTTCTGAGAAGCATGCGGTTCGGAATGATCCTGCTGGCCGGGATCATCGCCTGCTCACTGGCGGGATCGCTGATCCCCCAGGGGGAGAGCGCGATGACCTATGTGCAGGCCTACGGAGCGAAGACGGCGAAGATTTTGATTGATATCGGATTCACGAATATCTTCCACAGCTGGTATTTCTGCATGCTGGAGATCCTGCTGTGCGGGAACCTGATCCTCTGCTCCATCATCCGGTTTCCCAAAACGAGGAGGATGTTCCGCGAGATGAAACGGAAGGCCGCGGAGACCGAAACCGCGGAGCCTTTGTCCCCCGGCCAGGCGGAGAAGATCCGGCAGATGCTGAAGCGGGGTGGATTCCGGCAGGAAGGGGAGGTCTGGAGCAAAAACAGCATCGGGGCCTACGGCTCCTTCCTGACCCATGTATCCATCCTGGTGGTGCTCGGATTCGGGAGCCTGGTGTTGATGACGCCAAAGATTACGGACCGGACCGTGATGCCGGGAGAAAGCATCCGGATGGACGACGGGACGAAGGTGACATGCCTTTCCTTCCACATCGAGGACAAAAACGGCAAACTGGACTATGCCAGCCTGCTGCGGGCGGAAAGCGCTGACGGACGGGAGAGCAGGGAACAGGAAATCCGGGTGAACGAGCCGATGCGATTCGGCGGGAAAAAGATCTATCAGCAAACGTACGGTACCGCCGGGCAGGCGCTGATCCACAACGACACGAACGGCGCGGAGGAAACCGTATGGCTGACGGAGCCTTGCTTCCTGTCCATTGACAGCCGGAACGGCGTCTATTTCCAGGCTCTGTATCCTGGCTTTATCCAGGAGGAGGATGGAAGTTATACGCTGATCACCAGCAGCAGCATGGGATACAGCAATCCGGTGTACAGTGTGCAGAGCATTGCGGACGGGGCCTCTGCATCCGTGCTGGCTTTTCCGGGAGAAACGCTGCAGATCGGCGAAGTGAGGTTTACCTTCCTGATGCCGACGGAATACCCGGGGCTGCGGATCAAGGAAGTTTCAACAGCGCTGTACGCGGGACTGTACTTTGGATTCGGACTGATGGTGGCCGCACTGTATCTGTGCTTCTTCATGGCGCCGGTGTGTGTACGGGTGAACGAGGATGGATATCAGGTTCACTCCCCCAAACCCCAGGAGGGACTGAAGATCCGGATTCAGACAGCGGCAGAGGAGGAATGAACGGATGAATGAACTGCTTTTCGCAAGCCTGATTCTTTACTTTATCGCGACCGTGCTGCAGTTTACCGGAACGGCGATGAAGAAGAACGCACTGCAGCGGGTGGCGAGGGGGGTGCTGGCGGCGGGATTCCTCGCGCACACGGCCTTCACCGTCTGGCGGGGGATCGCCGCAGGACGGCTGCCGCTGGCCAACCAGTTTGAATTCGCATCCGCCTTCGCCTGGGCGGCGGCGCTGATGGGTTTTCTGCTTCACCGGAAGCTGGGGCAGGAAGGGATCCTGACCGTGGGGATGCCAGCGGCTTTCCTGATCCTGAGCTATGCGGCGCTGCAGCCGAGGGAAATCCACGAGCTGATGCCGGCGCTCAGATCGGCCTGGTTCGGCCTGCACATCGGGTCGGCGGCATTCAGCTACGCCGCTTTCGCGATCGCGGGCGGACTGGGAGTCAGCTATCTGATTCAAATCCGGAAAGGGAAGAAAGAAGAAGACGCGGCGATGAAGCAGCTGGATTATATGGAATACCGGCTGATCTGCCTGGGATTCCTGCTGCTGACGGTGGTGATTTTCTCCGGGGCAATCTGGGCTGAGCAGGCCTGGAGCAGCTGGTGGAGCTGGGACCCGAAGGAGACCTGGGCGCTGATCACGTGGATCTTCTACGCCATCTACCTGCACCAGCGGATGCGGGCAAAATGGCATGGAAAGCGGATGGCGATTCTCGCCATCGTGGCGCTGGTGATGGTGCTGTTCACTTTTGCAGGGGTGAATCTGCTGCTGCCGGGGCTGCATTCCTATGCAACAAATTAAGAAAGCTTTTCAATAAAATGGTTATCCAAAGACGTTCCTGCTTTGGATGGTTTTGAAATATGTATCACGCTGGCAAACCTGCTGAATTATATCAGGATCCGCCAGGGCAGGAAGGAAGAATGAAAAACCGCATGCGCCCGCGATAACGGAAACGGGGCCATGCTTTCATATAGATCCGGAGCAGGGAAGTTTTGAAAACCTGCTCCGGCTTTTTGTGCATTTCATTGTGCTGATTTCCGCTTTTCTCCTGATCTGTGTGTTCCGGATGATTTTTCCGATATACTGCCCCCGTCATTACCGATGAAAGGGGCCCTTATCATATGAGCAAGCGCCGCCGCCACTCCCGTTCCCGCACCCCTGCCGCCTCTTCGGATCCAACCTTCCCGGCGTTATCCGCTCCAGACCCCGCCTCCGCCGTCGTCCCGGGTCTTGCCCGCCCGTCGGCTCCCGTTCCCGGCGAAGCCTGCCCGCCAGGCATCGGCTACGGCGGGGGAGCAGGACAGAAAAGTATTCTCCTTTTTTGCTTCTGATAGTACCAGGGGAACTGACGCAGGGGAACAGATCCTCCCACGCAAAAAAACGCGCGGCAGGTTATCTGCTGCGCGGAATCATCACGGGCTTTTAGTTGTCCGGGAAGGGGACAACGATATTATTAGGCTTGGGCCGGGGCATCGGTAAACCGACCGGCTGCGGGAACGGGTAGTTGGGTTTGCCGGAGATAATACCATTGTCGTTGCCGCCGTTCACCTGCTCCAGTTCTTTCATGTTCATTTCCTTCGTATTCATATTCTTTCCTCCCTGCGCTTAGCGCTTTTTTGTTTCTTCTTTCAGAAGCCTGACTGCTTCCTTTCACCTGTATATACGCATAGCCAAAGGGGACTGGCAGTAAAAATATGCAACCACCCCAACCCCCGGTTTTCCCCGGTTTTCGGGTTTCGGAACCTTTTTTGTACTCATTCATTGACTCTTATTTCGCTGCTGGAATAATGTATGTCACTTCATAGCTTTTCTGGTGCTTTAATAGCATTGATATGATCCTGCCTGTTTGAGCTGATTAGCGGGATCCGGAAAGGAGAATTTCATGCGCCAGACCGTCAAAGACCTGTCCCTGCCTGTCGGCGATACCCAAAGAGATTTCCGCCTCCATAAGCTGGATGCCTTTTCCGGCGTCCGGGTGCTGAAGCTGCTGTCCGCCTCCGAAGCGGATACGATCCAGTCCCTGCTCTTCGCCCTGCCGGATGCGGATCTGAAATCCCTGATGCAGGCCTGCCTGTCCCATGCGGAGATCCTGCTGCCGGCAGGCGGTATTCCCGTATTCAGGGACGGCTGCTGGGGCCTGCCGGAGCTGGAGTTCGAAACCATGACCTGCTTCCGCCTGACCCATGAGGTGCTGGCCTGGACGCTGCAGGATTTTTTTCCAGAAGGCGGCCGGCCTTCCTGAGCCGCCCGCCGGCCTTTCTTCCGGCCGAAGCGCCGAATATCGACGAGCTGG
>JAFRGU010000217.1 GCA_017433675.1 Clostridia bacterium | reverse complement strand
TGCTTTTCCCGTGTTTTTCGGTATAATGGGGGAAGCGCAAACCAAAGGAGGGTATTCGGAATCATGATTTCGAAAGATATTCAGTACATCGGTGTCAATGACCATGAGCTGGACCTGTTTGAGGGACAGTATATCGTGCCGGGCGGGATGGCTTATAATTCCTATGTGATCCTGGATGAGAAAACCGCAGTCCTGGACTCTGTGGACGCGCGTTTCGGCGAACAGTGGCTGAACAACCTGGCGGCTGCGCTGGGAGACCGGAAGCCGGATTACCTGATCGTGCAGCACATGGAGCCCGATCATTCCGCGAATATCATACGCTTTACGGAAGCCTATCCGGACGCAACGGTCGTGGCTTCAGCGAAAGCGTTCCAGATGATGAAGAGCTTCTATGGAACCGATCTGAACGACCGGCGCCTGGTGGTCGGGGAGAAGGACACGCTGACGCTGGGCCGGCACACGCTGACCTTCATCACAGCACCGATGGTCCACTGGCCTGAAGTCATCTTTACCTGGGACGCGGCGGACGGGGTGCTGTTCTCCGCAGACGCCTTCGGCAAATTCGGGGCACTGGATTATGATGATCCGGAAGGCTGGGCCTGTGAAGCCAGAAGGTACTACTTCGGCATTGTGGGCAAATACGGGACACAGGTGCAGGCAGTGCTGAAAAAGCTGGCGGGGCTGGAAATCAAAACCATCTGTCCGCTGCACGGACCGGTGCTGGATGAGAATCTTCCTTATTATCTGGGCCTGTACCAGACCTGGAGCAGCTATGGCACGGAGAGCGAGGGGATTGTCATCAACTATACCTCTGTTTACGGCCATACGAAGGAAGCTGCGGAAAAACTGGCGGAAATGCTGCGGGCAAAGGGCTGCCCGAAGGTTGCGGTCAATGATCTGGCCCGGTGCGACATGCCGGAGGCGGTCGAGGATACCTTCCGGTACGGCAAGGCGGTCCTGGCTACGACCACCTATAACGCCGACATTTTCCCCTTTATGCGCACTTTTATTGAGCATCTGAAGGAGCGGAACTGGCAGAACAAGACCGTCGGGCTCATTGAAAACGGTACCTGGGCGCCCATGGCGGCGAAGACCATGAAGGCTATGCTGGAGGGGTGCAAAAACCTGACCATTCTGGAGCCGGCCGTGAAAATCACGTCCGCTCTGAACGCGGAGAGTGAAAAACAGCTGGCTGCTCTGGCAGAAGCGCTGATGGCTTAAGTTCACGTTCTGCGGCCAGCGGCCGGGCCAGAAAAAGGCCTTGCCCGATGCTTTTGTTTTTGATATAATACCGGGCGTGTTCCGTAATGAACAATTTTCACGATTGGAGTGGTTTTTTCATGCAAAAGAAAACCCTGCTGGCGCTGGTGCTGGCCCTGACTCTTCTTCTTTCCGGATGTACCCTGATCCAGAAGGATCCGGTGGTGGACGCCGCGACGGAGATCCTCCGGCTGGGGGATGACGTCATTACCAAGGGCAAGGTACAGGAAGCGGTCAACAACCAGCTGAACTATATGAGCTATCTGTACTCCATGTACGGATACAGCTACGACGCAACCTCCCCGGACAACATTGCCGAGGTACAGAATTCCGTGATCAGCGAATTCAAGAAACAGCTGGTAACGGATGCGAAGATCCGGGAAATGGGGCTGGATCAGCTGACAGCCGACGACGAAGCCAAGATTCAGAGCGATGCCGAGAAAGCCTTCCAGGATAACCTGGACTACATTATCTCCGATAATGAGGATCTGGCGGATCTGAGCGACGAGGAAAAGAACGAGAAGGCGAAGGCCCAGCTGGCGGAAACCGGATATACGATGGACAGCGCGCTGGAGCATGCCCGGGAGGATCTGCTGAACGATAAGCTGCGCCAGGAGATCATCAAGGACGTGGCCGTGACGGATGAGGAGATCCAGGCCGATTTCGACAGCAAGGTCGCCTCTGCGAAGGAAACCTACGAGAACAACGCGGGTTCCTGGGCCACGGCTGCCAACAACGGAACGACCACGCTGTATTACACCCCCGCAGGCGTCCGGTACGTGAAGCAGATCCTTGTGAAATTCAAGGACGAGGATCAGACGAAGATCGATGACGCGAACAAAAAGGTGACCGATGCCCAGACAAAGGTGACGGAAGCGCAGAGCAAGATTGACGACGCTCAGGCGATCCTGGACAACGCGGACGCTTCCGAAGAGGATAAGACCGCGGCGCAGGGCGATCTGGATGCCGCGACCGCGGAAAAAGATGCCGCCCAGGCTGAACTGGATGCCGCTCAGACGGAAGTGACCGCAGTGACCGAGACCGCTTTCGCGAACATCGACGCCGATGCGGACGCCATTCTGGCCCAGATTGCCGAGGGAGCGGACTGGGATACCCTGATGGCTGAGAAAACCCAGGATCCCGGCATGCAGAGCGGCAAAACCGCAGAGCGGGGCTATGCCGTGAGCGCGGACATGACCAACTTCGATTCCGCCTTCGTACAGGCCGCCATGGCGCTGGAGAAGATCGGAGACGTGTCCGGCAAGACCCGCGGAACCACATACGGATACTACATCATCAAATATGTGGCGGACGCTGCGGAAGGCCCCATCGCGCTGGATGAGGTGAAGGAATCCATTCAGAGCAGCCTGCTGAGCACCAAGCAGGATGATACCTACAACCAGAAAGTGCAGGACTGGGTCAGCGAAGCGGAGAGCCAGTTCAAGCAGGATCTGAACGCACTGAAATAAGAACGACAGGAACCGGGGATGCCGCTGGAAAGAGCCGGCATCCCTTTTTTGCAACAGGGAGGAAAAGATGTTTTTGGGTTCCTTCTTCTGGAAACGTCAGGCCAGGGAAGCCCTGAAGAATCACTGGCTGACGGGCCTGCTGATCGCACTGATCGTGAATCTGCCGTCCCTGCTTGTGCAGGGGATTGCGGCCGCCACGGGCAACGACCTGCTGAGCCGGGTCACCGGCCTGCTGTACAGTGCATTGTCAGCCGGAGGCACAGTAGTCGATACGGAGAAACTGACGGCCGGACTGCAGGAGCTGGAGGGTTCCACCGGAATCTGGGTGATGCAGGGGCTGAATGTAGCCGCATGGCTGCTGACACCCTGCCTGACGATCGGGATGGTCCACTGGCTGCTGCAGCTGCTGCGAAAGCAGGAGGCCGGAGATGTCTCAGCCGTATTCAGCCGGATCGGGCTTTTCTTCAAGGGGATCGGACTGCGGCTCTATGTGGCGCTGCGGGTGTTCCTGTGGATGCTGCCGGGGCTGGCACTGAACGCAGCGGCCTTTCTGCCCCTGTGGCTCAGTGATTCCTCGTCCCGGATTTCTGTGCTGTCCGCCGCGAATACGGCCATGGGTCTGCAGTCCGCGGCGATGATCGTGACTGTGGCGCTGGGCATCATGGCCGCGCTGAAGTACTCGCTGGGAGACATGATTCTGGCGGATGCTCCGGAGAAGGGGCCGGTTCAGGCCGCGAAGGAGAGCAAAACCCGGATGCAGGGAAAGCGCGGAATGCTGTTTTCCCTGTACCTCAGCTTTGTACTGTGGTATCTGCTGGAAACGCTGGTGACCAGCGTAGTGATGGACATGTTTGGATCCATCCCTGGGCTGATGACGGAGATGCTGTGTTCCCTGGCCATTACGGTGTATCTGCATGCATCCGTTTCCGCCTTCTACCTGACCACGCTGGCGGAAAAACCGGGGAATGAGGAACCTGGAACGGGGGAAAATCCGGCATGAAAAAAATTGTCTTAACCGGGGGCGGAACGCTGGGCCATGTGACCCCGCATCTGGCGCTGATTCCCCATCTGCAGAAGGCGGGTTATGAAATCCACTATATCGGAACGGAGAACGGCATGGAAGCGCCGAAAATGCGATCCGTACCGGGCATTGTCTATCATGCTGTGAAAAGCGGAAAGCTGCGCCGGTACCATTCCTGGCAGAACTTCACGGATCCCTTCCGGGTTATTGCCGGCGCTTTCCAGTCTGCGCGGCTGATGGGAAAAATCCGTCCCAACGTGGTTTTCAGCAAGGGAGGATTCGTGGCGGTACCGGTGGTTTTCGGCGCATGGATTCACGGGATTCCGGTACTGTGCCACGAGAGCGACCTGACACCGGGGCTGGCAAACAAACTGTGCCGACCGTTTGCCAAGAAATTTGCCACGACCTTTCCCGAATGTGCCGAAGCGCTGGGATCCAAGGCGGAGATGACCGGGACGCCGCTGCGGCCGGAACTCTTCCAGGGCAGCCGGGAAGCAGGCCTGAAACTGTTCGGATTCAACGGACAGAAACCTGTGCTGCTGATGATGGGCGGATCCTCCGGCGCTCAGAGCGTGAACAAGGCCCTGCGGGAAGCGCTGCCTCAGATCACAAAAACCTTTGACGTAGCCCATATATGCGGAAAGGGGAATCTTGAGGCGGCTGCGGAAGGCATACCGGGATACTGCCAGATGGAGTTCCTGGATGCAGAGCTGCCGGACGCGCTGGCGGCGACGGACATTGTGCTGAGCCGGGCAGGCGCGAATGCCCTGGGTGAATTCCAGCATCTGGGCAGGCCCATGCTGCTGATCCCTTATCCGAAGGGAGCGAGCCGGGGCGACCAGATTCTGAACGCCGAGAGCCTGCGGAAGCGCGGGCTGTGCCATGTGCTGCTGCAGGAAAACATGACGCCCTCCACTCTGGCGGATGCGATCCGGGAGACCTGGACAGACCGGGAAAAGCTGGAGAAGGCACTGCGGGATGCACCGCCCGCGGACGGAACGAAACGGGTACTGGAAATGATCGAGGAGATTGCGAAACCGGGAGACTGATCAGAATAAAAAAAGCGCCGGGCCACAGCGGCCCAGGCGCTCTTTTTAAGTTCTCCATCAGAAGCCCAGACGACGGCGCATCTCCTGATACGCATCCTCGACGCCGCCGAGATCCCGGCGGAAACGGTCCTTATCCAGTTTCTCATGGGTTTTACTGTCCCAGAAGCGGCAGGTATCCGGGCTGATTTCATCCGCCAGCACCAGCGTGCCATCAGAGGTTTTGCCGAACTCCAGCTTGAAATCAATCAGATCAACGCCGATCCCCTTGAAATAGGCAAGAAGCAGATCGTTGATCCGCAGGGCGTAGTAAGCGATTTTCTCCATCGTATCATCATCAGCCCAGCCCATGGCGGCGATGTGGTACTCATTCACCATTGGGTCGCCCAGCGCGTCATCCTTATAGCAATACTCCAGCACGGGCTCCCGCAGGGGCGTTCCCTCCGGCACCCCCAGGCGCTTTGAAAGGCTGCCGGCGGCGACGTTCCGCACAATCACTTCCAGCGGGACGATGGTGACCTTTTTTACCAGGGTCTCCCGGTCGTTGAGCTCTTCAATATAATGGGTGGGGATGCCGTCCTTTTCCAGTATTTTCATCAGGAAATTGCTCATCCGGTTGTTAATGACACCCTTCCCCTCGATGGTGCCTTTCTTCAGGCCGTTAAAAGCGGTGGCATCGTCTTTATAGGAAACCAGGACCACATCCGGGTCATCCGTGGCGAAAACTTTTTTTGCTTTTCCTTCGTACAGCTGCTCTTTCTTTTCCATTGGGGATGAACCTCCTGTTTCAATCTCTGAAAATCAATCTGCCCGGAGACTGAACAGGAAAGTTCCTGAAATCCCGAACAATGCGGTAATTCTATCTCTATGATGCGGCTTTGTCAAGACAGTGTTTATCTACCATATCAGACATTGAAAGAGAATGACAGAAGAAGAGAAAAGGGACAGTGAGAGTATAAAACGAATCCGGACGAAATGACAATAAAAGATCAAGAATGTTCGGGAATGCGATAATTCCTGAAAAAACCTTCGAAAATTAAAAAAAATGATTGACAAACGCCCCCGGAGGGTGTATTATACCACATGTCGCCTGCGGGGAAGACCGTGGGAAGGTCGCACCGGGGTGTAGCGCAGTCTGGCTAGCGCGCGTGCTTTGGGAGCATGAGGCCGGGGGTTCGAATCCCTTCACCCCGACTCAGATATCCTCTCCGGTCATCGTGGCCCCGTGGTCAAGAGGCCTAAGACATCGCCCTTTCACGGCGGTAACTCGGGTTCGAATCCCGACGGGGTCACTCTTTTTCCTGAACAGTTATGGGCCTTTAGCTCAGTTGGTCAGAGCGGCCGGCTCATAACCGGTTGGTCCCGGGTTCGAGTCCCTGAAGGCCCACAGTTTCTGGCCCGGTAGCTCAGTTGGTTAGAGCGCCAGCCTGTCACGCTGGAGGTCGAGGGTTCGAGCCCCTTCCGGGTCGCCACTTTTCAGGAACTGGGATTCGCTGCGGAGCTTCGTGCTGGCGTAGCTCAATTGGCAGAGCAGCTGATTTGTAATCAGCAGGTTGCGGGTTCGAGTCCCATCGCCAGCTCCACCCTTTGGGTCAAGAGGGAAGTCCATATGGGTAGGTTCCCGAGTGGCCAAAGGGAGCAGACTGTAAATCTGCCGCGACACGCTTCGGTGGTTCGAATCCACCCCTGCCCACCATCTTCTGCGGGAATGGCGGAATTGGCAGACGCGCATGATTCAGGTTCATGTG
>JAFRGU010000216.1 GCA_017433675.1 Clostridia bacterium | reverse complement strand
GGTTGGGACGATCTGCTCAGTAGCGATCTTCCCATCTTCCACATCATAGAGCTTAAACTGTTCGGTATGTCCGAAATGCTGAAAGATCTCTCCGTTGTCGTAGAAATCCTGCTGCAGGGAAAAACGGGCAAGGGTATGCCCTATATCATGGCCATTCTGGATGATATCATCACCGGCCTCACCGGTGTTGAACAAAAAAGCGAACCAACGGAAAACGAATAAGGAGGATGAAGCATGGCAAGACATAATTTCGGCGGATTCGGCGGAGGCAACATGCAGCAGCTGATGCGTCAGGCCCAGAAGATGCAGCAGCAGCTGCAGGAAGCGCAGGAGGCCCTGGACGCGGCGGAATATGAGGCCACTGCCGGCGGCGGCATGGTCACAGTGAGAATCACCGGTAAGCCCGAGGTCACCGGGATCACCATTGATCCCCAGGTCGTGGATCCCGATGACGTGGAGATGCTGCAGGATCTGATTCAGGCCGCAGTCAACGAAGCGCTGCGAAAAAATGAGGAAGCCAAGGCGGCAACCATGAACCGGATGGCCCCGGGCATGGGCGGTATGGGCGGGCTGTTCTGATCATGAGTGAAACAATTGAACCCATCGCCACCATGGCCGCGGAGCTGAACCGTCTTCCCGGCATCGGAAAAAAGACGGCTCAGCGGCTGGCCTACTTCGTAGCCTCCATGCCGCTGGAGGATGTTCGTGCCCTTTCCGTCGCCCTGTGGGAAGGACGGAAAGCAATCCGTTTCTGCAAAACCTGCGGCAATTATGCAGCCGGAGATACCTGTGCTGTCTGCGCGGATCCTGCCCGGCATAACGGACAGCTCTGCGTTGTCCGGGATCCGCGGGATGTCGCCGCAATGGAGCGGATGCATGCCTACGGCGGACTTTACCATGTGCTGCACGGCACCCTCTCCCCGATGGATGGCATCGGTCCGGATCAGATTCATATCCGGGAACTGCTCTCCCGCCTGGAATCGGAGAAAGTGGACGAAGTGATTCTTGCCACCAATCCCGATGTGGAAGGAGAAGCGACCGCCTCCTACCTGGCGCGGATCCTGAAGCCCTTCCACCTTCGGATTACCCGCATTGCGCACGGCGTGCCGGTGGGCGGTGACCTGGAGTATACCGACGAGGTGACCCTTCAGAAAGCCCTTGAAGGCAGAAGAGAGGTCTGAATGAACGATCTGATGATCATCGCGCTGCTGCTTCTGGCCTGTCTGGCGATGCTGATTATTCTCCTGATCCGGCAGAACGCCTCGCTTCACCGGCAGGAGGAGGGTCGGCTCCGCCAGGAGCAGGGGCTGGAGAACCTGGGCAATCAGCTTCTCGATGAACTGGATGCCCAGCGGGATCAGACCATGGATTCCCTGTATCAGGGGAATCATCATCTGATGGACACCCTGAGTCAGATCAGCCAGAGTCAGTCCAATCTGCTGGAAAACATGCTGGCCTCAGTCTATAAGGGCATGGGTGAGAAGCAAAGCGTTGCCGCCGGCGTCGGAGAT
>JAFRGU010000215.1 GCA_017433675.1 Clostridia bacterium | reverse complement strand
CTCTGGCTCGCGTTGAATCCGTCGCAGATCTCCTGCAGCGCCGCCTGCTGTCCCTCCGTGAAGGTATGCCAGATGGCGACTTCCGTCTCCGCGCTGGCGCAGCAGCATATTGCCAGAATCAGGATCAGGGTAACCAGGTAACCTGCCAGTTTCTTCATGATATTTTCCCTCCGTTTTTTTCGGGCCGGTGATGTTCCGGGACCCTCTTCTGATGTCTATTATATAAAAACTCGCCGAAGGTTTCAAGTGGAATTTTCCCCTTCGGCGCGTTTTCATCTCATCACCGGGTTTGATCCCCGGCTTCACAGGCCTTCCATCCGGATCTGTTCTCCGGGCGCTTCTCCGTGGCAGTATCCGTAATACCAGCAGGCATAGGGATGGGTGCACTGATCCCCGGGTTCCGTCCCGATCTCATTCGGCTCCTTCTGGATCCGGTTCAGGTCCCAGATGTTCTCATTGATCCACCCGTAGGCGCCTTTGGCCGCCTCCGTAATCTCCACCGGAACGAAGGGATGTTCCTCGTCCGGCCCGTGGGTGACAATAAAGATATGGCCGATCTTCAGGCCGCACCGGCTGATGATATAGTGCTGGAAGGCGGCATCCCGGATAAACTGCTCATGGACCTCCGGCGCGTTCTTGACCTCATAGAAATCATATCCGCTTTCGGTCTTCCGGAGGATATCGACGGCGCAGTAGTTGTTGTAGTTGAGAAACGCCGCTTCACAGATTACCGGAGTGCCCGCCGCCAGATGCAGCGCGGTCTTCTCAGCCATCTTCTTCTTGTCCGGGATCCGGGTCCCGGGTCGGTAAACGGTCATCTCCTCATAGGGGCCGAACATGCCCATGGCCCGGTCGCCGAAATCATTCCCGGCGTCCAGCCGCGCCTGTGTTTCCGGAGGAATAACGCGCAGCCCGGGCTTATGCTTGTCCAGCCAGAGCATTTTCCGGCACTGCATGCCTCTCATGAAGTCCGTTTTGGTGATCCCCATTCTTTCCGCCCCCCGCCGGATTCTTCGGTTTCCTGTCAGGCTTTGCCTATTTATTCAGGGACAGTCCCGCCCGGTTCATGGCGATGACCAGGACCGGAATCAGCGCCAGATGCAGGATGATGCCCGGAATGGCGTTGGTAACGGCGCCTGCAATGAAAAGCGCCCAGGTGAAGCTCCCGCCGGACAGGCCGGCCAGAATCAGCCGGGCAATCCCCCAGACGACGCGTCCCGCGATCATGGAGATGACCAGCACCGCGTAAGTGCACCAGGCCTTCTTCGGCAGCAGATGATACAGCAGCCCGGAAACGCATCCGTAGGTCGCCAGCTCGAAGGCCATGGCCACCGCGCCCGGAAACATGACGGGCATTCCGAAGATGACGGAGCGCAGCAGCGGCGCGATCAAGCCCACCGCCAGCCCCCAGGGCCAGCCACACATGAATCCGCACAGCAGCACCGGAATATGCATCGGGCTCAGCATCGCGCCGATCTCCGGGATCTGCCCGGTCACAAAAGGCAGCACCATGGCGATGGCCAGATACAGTGCCGCGTAGGTCATTTTCCGAACCTGCAGAGAAGTCATCACCCGTTCTCCTTTTCGATCATCTGCCGGATATGCTGCATGGCGTCCTCCAGGATAGCAGCGGATCCGGAAGCGACCCCCGCGATATATGTCCTGCAGAGATTCATGGGAATCAGAATCCGGTAGGCCGGACTCGAAGCCACCGCGTTCGCCATCGCGGGAGAGATCTCCCCCAGCATTGCGTCGGCGGTGGCGATCCCAAAGGGTCCGACGATGATCTGCGCGGTCCGGCAGGCAACGATGACCGCGTTCTCACCGGTCGCCAGCTGGTCGGCGCACCCGGAATTCATCATGTTCCCGGTTGCGATGCTGTTGGTCCCCACAGCGGTAATATCCGCTTCGGGGCAGATTTTCCGGATATTCTCCACCAGCTTGCGGCCCAGCCGCCCGCCCTGTCCGTCGATCACCAGTATATTCATTGGAATCCTCCCTGACCGGTATAATAGTAAATCCCGACCGGTACGCTCCCGGTTTCCTCTTCCATGAGCATTTCCAGCGTCTGGCTGAGACTGACGTCCGCCATCTGCGCCGGATTCGCCGTTTTGGCGATGGCCAGCATGGCCGCCAACTGAAGGTATGGAGCGCTCAGCAGCTCCTCCGAAAGCAGAATCACCCTGCCGTTCCGCACCGCGTCGATGGCGGACCATCCCTCCCGGGCCTGCAGGCCGTCATAAATCCGCTGCGCGGCGCCCGTGGAGTTTACGCCGCTTCCCAGCACGGAGCTGCGCACGGTCTTAACAATCACTCCGGGGTTCTTCCGTCCGATCCATCCGTCGTCGACCCGCAGATTTTCCTCCAGCAGCCGCGCGGACACGTCATAGGCGCCGGCATTCAGGATCAGGCTGTGCTCCGCTGAGGTTTTAAAAACCGTCACATGGTCCTCCGGGGTTTCCCAGTATACATTCAGCCGCTGGCATTCAAAGAGGCTGCCCATCCGGTCCTGCAGCAGCACCGTGAAGTATTTCCGGGCAGACTCCGCTTCCTCGCCATCCTCCGAGACGCCTTTTTGCTCCGCCTCATCGGCCGCCACGGTTCGCGTCGCGGTTTCACCGGCGCTGTCGTTCAGCTTCGTGACCGCCTTTGCCGCGTCCTCCCCCGGGGCAAAGGCGCCCTCTCCCTCCCCTTCGCCATGGATCATACGATCCGTGCCGGGAACGATCTCCGCGGGAGCGTTCTCATCATATTCTTTTCGGGACGCCTCCGGATTTTCCTTCGTCCGATCGCCCGCTTCCCCGCTCTTTTCCTGCTCTCCGGGCTTTTCGTCCTGAGCCGGTCCGCCGTCGGCCAAAGTGCCGGCGCCGGATGCCTGCTGAGGCGCACCGGGTTCCTCCCGGCCCTGTCCCGGCGCGCTGCCACTGCCCGTTGTCCTGATCCGGCAGCCGGAAAGGATCAGGCAGCACAGGACAATCAGGAACAGGGGGATCAATTCGTTTTTTCTCATTCAACCAAACACATCCAGGATCTGATGCGGAGGCGCTGCTTCCAGTCCGCGCTCCTCCACAGGGAAGTTTCCG
>JAFRGU010000214.1 GCA_017433675.1 Clostridia bacterium | reverse complement strand
ATGATGAGCTCGGTGTCGATCACGATTCCGGTACGGGCTGTGGCCAGCCTGGATACTTCGGGGCTGAATACGGGAACATCGGGGAGCTCCTCGGGAAAGCCGCTGGTCATGGGATCCGTAGTCAGCAAATTCGCGACCGGCGGGCGGGTCTCTTCGCCGACGCTGGCGATGGTGGGCGAGGTTGGAGAGCCGGAATATATCATTCCGGTGAAGGACGACGCGAAGGCGCTGCCGCTGATCCGGAACATGATGGGAGAGCTTTCGGCTTCGGCACGGGCGCAACTGGCAGAGGGAAGCGGAGGAAGGACGGTAGTGAATCATTCGGTGGCCGCGCCGGTGAATATCAACGTGACTTCGACGGCGGCGCCGGCGGAAGCGGTGGGGCAGTTTATTTATGACACGGCGCAGCGGAGCCTGCTGAAGACGCTGGAGGGGGTGTTTGCCTGAACGAGACTTCGACGGCTTATGTGATCGTGAAGAGCCTGGGGTACCGGTACAGCTTTGACGGGGTAACTTCGATATCGCACAGCCTTTCGCTGAAGGTGAATACGGATTCGGATTCTTCCGGAGCGGCGGACGTGATCAACAACGCGCGGAATGAGCCGGACGTGGTGACGCTGAGCGTGGTGGCGAGCGATAACCATGTGCCGGTGGCCGGATGGGCCCGGCAGACGATGCGGAGCCTGGCGGGGATCAAGGAGGGGCGGTATCTGTGCACGGTGGTGACGAGTTTGCGGACTTATGACGATATGCTGCTGACGGGGATCATGGTGCTGCAGGATGAGAACTGCCCGGAAGGATGGACGGGGACGCTGACTTTTACGCATCTGAATTCGGCGGGGGCTGGGTCGGGGCATGTAAATGACCAGAGTTCGACGCCGGTGGTTTCAGGGAGTTCGGCGGTGAGGAAGGTCGGGGCTCAATCAGGATCTGTTTTGCAAACGATCCTGAAAGAAGCCGGGATTGCTTTGGGGAAATAGGTTTCTTTGTTTATGGGCGGGATTGGAAGACCTCTTCCCCTGCACCCCTTCTCCGCAAGCGGGGACGGGGATAATGGGGGCGGGCGGGGCTGCTCCCCGCCACCCCCTGGAGAGACGGGAGTGCACGTTGAGCAGAATGGAGGTGATTGCCAACGCTATCATTTTTTTCTCCGGACACCAAACAAAACCACTATTTATGGCATTTTCTAATTCGATTCTTGGACAAGTAGAAGACTTATTTCAGCTGTTTCAGGGTGATGCTTTTGATCTGGAAACAGCGGAGGGGTTTTTTCTGGATACTCTGGGGGAAATTTCGGGAGTAACACGGGTGACGCCGGGGATGACGGACGAAGAGTTTCGGGAATTCTTACGGCAACGGATTGCTTTGCATCACTGGGATGGGACTAATGGATCTTTGAAGGAAGTTTTGGACTTGGGGTTTCCTGGAGCAGGGGCTTTTATAACGGACAATATGGACGGGACAGTAACAGGAAATGTTGAGTTTCCCTGCATTGCAGGGATTAGAGAGATGGAGGGATGAACATGAAGGAGTATTGGATGAGTTGGCTGAAGGCAGCCGGAATACGGGCTGTGCGGACCTTTGCGGAGGCTGCGCTGGCTTAGATCGGGACCAGCGCGACGGTGCTGGGGGAAGTGAACTGGATTGGGGTGCTGAGTGCGGGAGCCTTTGGGGCTGTGACGGCGATGCTATTAGCGCTGACGGGACTGCCTGAAGTTGAATAACGCGAGGTGAACAGTCATGTATCTGGACAGTGCGGTTCTGATTCCGAAAGTGAAAGGGATCACCTATAAGAAAAAGGGTGAGAGCACTTATGTTGTATATGAAACGGGACGGAAATATGATCCGGAGAATCAATACAATATCCCTGAACGGATTCAGATCGGGATTCAGATCCCGGCGGAACCGAACATGATGCTGCCGAATGAGAATTATCTGAAATATTTCTTTGAAGAAATGGAAAAGACCGGCGGGAAAGGGAAGGATCTGACTGGGAACTATGAGGATGAACGGCAGCGGCAATACATTCTGCGGGAACTGTTCCTTTCCACTTATCATGAATT
>JAFRGU010000213.1 GCA_017433675.1 Clostridia bacterium | reverse complement strand
TCCCATGTCAAAAACGATATTCCGGATCATTTTTCCCACTCCTCCCCGTGATCATGGTTCGTCTCTTTCCGTTATCCGATCAGCCGGCTGTTCCGCAGCCCCTTCGGATAATGGTTCTTGATCTGTCCTCCGCTGCCTTTTCCCCATCCCAGAACATATCCGTCATGAATCATCCGCGTCCATCCCGCGGCGTCCCCCGCCAGGCTTTCCCCGGCCAGATACCGAAGCGCCTCCTCCGTGGTCAGTTCGGTTCCCGCCGGCGTTTCCGGGCAGCCTGCCACCGCGGCCGCGTGGTCCGGAATCAGGATCTTTCCACGGATCTCTGCCAGATGCAGCCCCAGGCGCAGCACGCGGATCCCCTTCAGATCGGGAATCTCTGTCACCCGCACCAGCGTCTGCCCGATACGGGCGTTCGCCTCCGGTATCCCGGATCCGGCTTTATTCCAGATTCCTGCCGTCTCCCGGTCCATCCGGAAATCTTTGCTGCCGTCGGGCAGAACCGCTGGTGCGTCCCCTGCTCTGCGCATCAGGCATACGAACTGCCCTTCCCCCCGGATCCGGTGGGGCCAGCAGGTATACATTCCTTCCCGCCCGTCGATTCCCGGCAGCAGGAAAGTTTCTGTCGTATACTCCGGATGATCTTCCAGAAAGCCGCGGATCTGTCCTTCGTTTTCCGCCGGATTGAAGGTGCATGTAGCGTAAACCATCCTGCCCCCCGGGCGTACCAGCTTCGCCGCCGCTTCCAGGATTTTTCGCTGCCGGGGCACGCATCCCGCCGCCTTCTCCGGACTCCATTCAGTTCTCGTTTCCGGCTCCCGGCGGAACATCCCCTCCCCGCTGCACGGGGCATCCACCATCACGGCGTCGAAGGCCCCCGGCCATTTTTCGGCCAGCTGCTCCGGCCATGCGGAGATCACGATGGCATTCGTGATACCCATCCGTTCGATGTTCCGGCTCAGCACGGCTGCCCGTTTTGGCACAGGTTCATTGGCAATCAGCAGCCCGGCTCCCTCCATGGCAATACCGATTTGCGTCGATTTTCCTCCCGGCGCGGCGCAAAGATCCAGGATCTTTTCCCCGGGCCGGGCCTGCAGTACCTCTGCCGGAATCATGGCGCCGGGCTCCTGCAGGTAGAAGGCGCCCGCCTCGTGGGCGATGGTGCTTCCCGCCGGGGATCCCGCTGCCAGCTCCCATCCGGCTGCACACCAGGGAATCCGCGCCTCTGCGTCCCGGAACGGGTGATCTGCGCCGGCGCGCAGGGTATTCATCCGGATCCCCCGCACCGGAGGCGCGCTCATCGCTTCCAGGAAGGCGTTCGTTTCCGTTCCCAGCTGTTCCCGGATCCGGTCCAGAAAAGCAGCCGGTATTTCCATGCTCATCCGTCCACCATCCATTCCGGGACCATCTGCCGGCGAATATGCAGCACCGGGGTTTTCAGCCGGCACAGGGCGAGGATCTCCGGCTCCCCGGAGGTGATCACGATCTTTGCGTTCATCTTCTCTGCGCATTCCAGCGCGATCCGTTCGCCTTTTTCCACCATCCCCGGCTCTGTCCGGTCTGCCAGGTTGGTGTTGTTGATGATCCAGTCGATCCCCAGCCGGCCCCGGTTGCCGATTCGCATCGCCAGATCCATTATATCTTCTGCCGTTTCTGTCAATGGACGCATGCAGTTGACCACCAGCACGGATACCGTCTCTGTCCGGTTTCTTCCGAAGGCCGGCGCGTATCTTCCGAGGGCCGCCGCCCCGGTGTCATCTCCCCCAACGTCAAAGATAACACGATCTCCCGGTGTCTCGAAGACGCTCTGGATTTCCGCCGGCAAAGCCGGTATGTCCACCGTGGTCAGTGCAAATGTCGGCATCAGCATCCGGACGCCGGCGGCTTTCATCTCCTGTGCCTTTTCTCCGCTCCGGAAATAGGGGTTCACGATGTCCAGGTCCACCAGAGTCGTCTGCTTTCCGGCTGCGGCGAAGCCCATCGCCAGATTCAGCGCCAGCTCCGTTTTTCCGCTGCCATAGTTCCCCGTCAGCACAGTGAATCTGGGAAAGGATATGCTCATTGATCTTCTCTCCGTCATAATCAGGTCTGCAGTGACTTCGTCTTCAATCCCGATTAAATCTCATTCGTTTTCGTGCCAGCTGCGGGGATAGACAGGCTGGCGGTATGCTTCATTCCGGTCGATCAGCTGGTCAGGCGCCGGAGCCTGCGCTTCCGGTCTGTCGCTCAGCATCGCCCGCACGCTTCTCCGCCGCCGGGGCCGGATCGCCTGCTCGAACCTTTCTGTAGTAGTGGTTTCCTTCTCTTTCGTGGACAGCTCCCGTTCCTCGGACCGCCGCCAGGCATCCAGCAGCTCCTCTTCGCTTTCCGCGTCATAAGCGTTCCGGATGTAACGTTCCGCGGGCCGTCGGTAGGCTTGCCATGGATCATCCGCCTCAGGTTCAGGATCTGCCTCGGCTTCCAGACCATCCGCGTCGATCGTCTCCGGCACCTGTCCTTCAGTTTCCGGCTCACTCCGGAGCCGAACACGGTTCCGGTCCGATTGCTCCCCGCTGTTGTTTCGCAGATCGGCCGGTCCCTCCGGCATTTCGTCCCGCCGGTATTCTCCGTAATTCATGTCCTTTTGCGGCAGCATGGAAGCGGTTTCCGGTTCAATGTTGCCTTCCCCTGCTGAGACATTGTTCTCCTCCAGGCGTCTGCGTCGGCGGCTCTGCCAGACCCGGTATGGCTGCCACCGGAAAAGGTAAACAATCAGATCCACCGCCAGCCCCGCCAGGCACATCAGCACTGCCAGCCCCTTCCAGTGGGCGCCGAGCCAGCTCAGCAGGGTTGTCCCTTCCGGGGAAGAAAAAGTGTTCCATATTTCCGCGCTCAGCGTCCGGATCCAGCCCAGCAGCGCCCGGAACAGCGAATTCGCAAGGGTTCCCATCCTGTCCTGCTCCTTTGTTCCCGAGGTTCATATATGGAATCCCCGCGCCGGCATGCAGTGCGGGGATTACTCTCATTTTTGTCCGCTTGTCTCTTCTGCTTCGATCGGTCCGATGTCCACTGTCACCGTGATGGTATCGTTGCTCAGCACCGCGTCATCGCTGGGCTTGCTCACCTTGATCTGGAAGCTGGTTGTGTCGCTCAGCCCCTTCAGATCCACGTAGTGCTCGCTCAGTGCCAGCTCAGCCATCTGATTGAGCACCTCGCCCCGGGCAGCTACGGTGATGCTCTCCGGGCTGATGTGGATCGCCTTCACCTCATATCCCTTTTTCACCTGGTTGATGGTGTCGATCAGCTCCAGCGTTTCATATGTCCGGGTCGGCAGGATATTCATTTCCAGCACAACGCTGTCCAGCTTCACGTTGTCGTAGCTGATTTCCAGCAGCGTGCTGTCGACCTCTTCCCCGCTCCGGTTGAAGAGGATCAGCCCCTCGCTCCGCACAGTCGTTCCCTCAGTCCACTCGATATCGTCCGGGTTCAGGAATGCCCTTCCACGGCTGATGCTGTTTACGAGGCTTCTCGGCCCGCTGACCACGACCAGCGGCGGATCCACGTTCGGGCTGCTCATGTACCATCCCTCCGGGGTTTCGCCGGTCACGCTCACGGATACCGGTATCCGGTATCTCGTCACGTACTCCTCCACCTGCACCGGGATGCTGCCCGGCGTCAGGGAAGTTACCCTGCCGAAGGTGGAGGAGCTGGAGCTCAGCAGCCGTATTTCCTGTTCCCCGGTTCCGTTCAGCCGGCTCAGATCCACACGTATATTATAGGCGGAGGCTTCCGCCCGTTCGTACTGATGCTGGGGCACGGCTGCCACCGCAGACACACCCTTCAGCGCCTCGCTCATATCGCTCACGACGATGTATCCGTTCCGCTTCATCGTATCAGTGCCGGTAATATTAACGCTGACGTCGTTGAAGGTTTTCTCCCGGGTGATTGTCTCGTCCTGGCTGATCAGTCCGGCCCACAGCAGAATGCTGATCAGAATCGCCATGGCCTTGAATCCCCAGTTGTGCAGCAGCAGATGCTTTCCGATCCGCAGCAGCGCCTGGCCCGGAGTCTCCTGTTTTTTCTGATCCATGCTCATGCCGTCGCCGTCCCCCGATCCTTTCTCAGACTGCGGATCAGTCCCATCAGCCTGGACGGTTCCCCATTAAAGATCTCTTCCAGAATCATCCGCAGATCTTCCTCCTGCAGGGGGCGGAAAAGCTGGCCGCCCCGGGCCATGCTGATTGTGCCCGTTTCCTCGGATACGATGAGCACCACGGCATCCGTGTTCTCGCTCAGCCCGATTCCGGCCCGGTGCCGGGTTCCCAGCTCGCGGGATACGCCGCTTGCCTCCGTCAGCGGCAGAATGCACGCGGCGGCCTGCACCCGGTCCTTCCGGATCACCACAGCGCCGTCATGCAACGGGGTGTTCGGTTCGAAGATGTTTTCCAGCAGCGGGGCAGAGATCTCGCCGTCCAGCTGCGTTCCGGTATCGATCACGTCCTGCAGCCCCGTCATCCGCTCAAAGCAGATCAGTGCGCCTACCTTCCGGTGGCTCAGGTCCTGCACGGTCTGAATGATCTCGCTGACGATCCGCTCCTGCTCATCCTGTCCTCCCGTCATCCGGCGGCCCTTGCTCAGCAGCGCGCTGCGTCCCAGCTTCTCCAGCACCTTCCGGATTTCCGGCTGGAACAGGATCAGCAGCACCATCGCGCCGTTGTTCAGGATACTGGTCAGGAACCAGTTCAGGCTTGTCAGCCCCAGCAGGTTGCTGATCGCCACAATCATCAGCAGCAGCACGAGCCCCTTCAGCAGGGCGCTGCTGCGGGTCCGGCGGACCAGGATCAGGGCCTCGTAAATGATTGCCGCCATGATTAGGATATCCAGGATATCGACGACACCCAGCCGATGCGTCAGGTTCCAGATCATGTTATTGACCATGGTCCATACATCGTTCATCGGGGGGCCTCCTTCGCGTCTGCGTTCACTTTCCCGATTATATCATGTTTCCCCGGTCTTTGAAAGACAGTTTCAGGATTTTTTTCAGCCGGTACCTTCCCGGAATCAGTGCGGACATCCCGCCAGTCAGCCCGGAAAGGGCTTCCGCCGAAAACCCCGCGGATGCCTCCGCGGGGTCTGTCGCCGTGATTTCATAATTATTTCAGGAATCCGTTTACAATCTGTTCCTCGGCTTCCTGCTCGGTCAGTCCCAGCGTCATCAGCTTGATGATCTGATCCCCGGCAATCTTGCCGATGGCCGCCTCGTGCACCAGCGCCGCATCAATGTCATTGGCCTCCAGGCCTGGCACGGCCAGGATCCGTCCCTCGTCCATGATGATGGAGTCGCATTCCGTGTGCCCGTTGCACGCGGCGTTTCCCAGCAGCTTCGCATCGAATTTCTGGTAGCTGTGGTCCCGGGCTACGGACCTGGAGACCACGTCCGCGCTGCTTCCCTCGCCGTTCATTCGCACATCGTAGGTGCTGATGGCATTCTGCTCCCCGTGGGTCATCAGGCGCTCCCGTACAACCAGTTTTGCACTCTTTCCCAGTTCGGCCAGGGTTGTACGGTTCGTGTCGTCGACACCCTTGATCTGGACCATCTCCATCTCAACGCTGGACCCCTCCTCCTGGTAGACCTCCGTCACCGGGTTCAGGATGCGCTTCCCCTTGCCGTCGCCGCTGCCGTAATGCTTTTCCACGTATCGGATGTGTGCGTTTTTCCCGACAAAGAACCGGTGAATCCCGTCGTGCTGGCTGTCCTGGTTGCCGCAGTTGTCGATGCCGCATCCTGCGACAATAACCACGTCAGCTTCCTCTCCGATGTAAAAGTCATTGTATACCGTTTCCTTCAGCCCGCTCTCCGTCATCACCACCGGGATGTGCACGCTCTCATGCTTTGTTCCGGCCCTGATGCGGATCTCCAGCCCGCTCACGTCCGTTTTGGAAGTGATCTCGATGTTGGCGGTGCTTCTCCGTCCGGCGGACTGGCTGTTGCTTCGGATATTGTACGCCCCCTCCGGTACCTCGTGCAGGTCTGCCACTTCCCTCAGCAGCCTTTTCTGTATTTCATCCAGCTGCGTCATACGGTTTCCCCTCCTTCGATTTCAGCCGCTTTCCGGCATTCCGGGATTGCGGAGGCTGTACCGATCAGCGTCGGCATGATGCTTTCCTTCGACCCCTGCGCGCTCACGCGCCCGTCCTTCAGCACAATCAGTTCGTCCGCGATGTTCAGTATCCTCTCCTGGTGGGATATGATCAGGATGGACCTGTCCTTCACGGATTCGCGCATTTCCCGGAAAACCTCGATCAGGTTCTGGAAGCTCCACAGGTCGATACCGGCCTCCGGCTCGTCAAAGATGGTCAGGTCTGCCTTCCGGGCCAGCACCGTCGCAATCTCGATCCGCTTCAGCTCCCCGCCGCTCAGGCTGGCGTTCACCTCCCGGTCGATATAGTCCCTTGCGCATAACCCGACCCGCGCCAGGTATTCGCAGGCCTCCATCATGCTCAGGTTCTTTCCGGAGGCAAGCCGCAGCAGATCGATTACCTGCAGTCCCTTGAATTTCACCGGCTGCTGGAAGGCAAAGGCGATCCCGGCTTTCGCCCGGTCCGTCACGGTCCATTCCGTGATGTCCTGCCCCTTCCAGATGATCTGTCCCATGTCGGGTTTTTCGATGCCCGCGATCAGCCGCGCCAGCGTCGATTTCCCGCCCCCGTTCGGCCCGGTAATCACGACCAGCTTGCCGTCCGGCACGTTCAGACTCAGATTATGGATGATTCCCTTTTCTTCTCCTTCGTCCCTGACCCGGAAGGTGATATTCCGTAATTCCAGCATTCTTGGAAACACCTCGCTTTCCTGCCGCCCGCGATGGGCAGCGCGATTATCATACCTGTATTTTCAGGTTATTGCAAGGCCCTTTTCCCCTGATTTTCCCGTTGACGTTTGCTGATCAGCCTGTTAAAATATAATAAATCAAAAGAAGAAATCCCGGTCTGTTCCGGGATGAAGGAGTGATTCTGGGATGTTCCGGCGTCTGTTATCGGTTTTCCTGCTTCTGGTTCTCTCTCTGGCCATCCTCGCGCCGGCCCTTGCCGCCGGAGAGATGCAGATGGGCAGTATGTATGTGAACACGGCCAACGGCAAGGCCCTGCGTTTCCGCTCCTCGAAGAGCACCACGAAGGATAACGTCCTGACCGAGATTCCGTACGGTACGAAAGTTTATGTCCTTTCCTGGGATGGCACCTGGGCGCGTATCCGGTATAACAGCGCTGTTGGCTATGTCGTGAAGAAGCATCTTTCCATTGCCCGCCCGGAGGACTATTCCACCGTTTCTTCCCGCAAAGCGGCCGAGAAAGCTGCGAAGGAAGCATATAATCAGCGTCAGAAGGAGCTGAAGGCCGCCAACGCGAAGCTGGACCAGTCGAAGCTCAAAAAGGTCACCGCCTATGATGTCACGGTTCTTACCGGCGTGGAGGATCTGAAGGTTCCGGTGTATCAGAAGGCGAGCCTTCTGGCAGCCATTATTGCTGAGTATGACGAGGGCACGCCCCTTACGGTCCGGGCTGCGAATCAGGACTGGGCTCAGGTGTATAACGGCGCGGATGACTCCACGGGCTATATTCTTCTGGAGGATCTCGTCGAGGATATCGTGGAGGAGGAACTGCTGGAGGACTGATCCTGCCTTCGTTCCTGTTTTCGGGTAAACAAAACCCCTTCCATCTTTCATGGAAGGGAGTTTTATTTCTTCGCGTCTCACACAGCGGCGGCTTTGTTCAGCTGCTTCGCCAGGCGGGCCTTTTTGCGGTTTGCGGCATTCTTATGCACGACGCCCTTCGCCGCAGCCTTATCGATCGCACCGACGGTGGCGGACAGCTGGGCCTGAGCGTTCTGAGGATCAGCAGCAACAGCGGCGTCAAACTTCTTAATGGAAGTACGCACTCCGCTCTTCACAATGCGGTTCCGCAGATTCTTCTTCTCGCTGACCTTCACGCGCTTCTTGGCGGACTGGATATTCGGCAATGGTTTCACCTCCCCTTAGGAATCCGGCGAAAATTCGCCGTCGCTTATCTTAACACGGTTCATCCCGAATTGCAAGCGGTTTTTTCATGTTTTTCAATCTCTTTCTCCAGCTGCTGCATCATTATCCGGAATTGCAGGATATCGGCCTTGCACAGTGTTTCATATTGTATTTGATATTGCCTGTGAATTGACAAACAATGTTTTTTCAGATAACCTTCAATGGATAATCCCGTCTGTCTGCTCCTGATCTTTTGAATTTGAGGAGTCGGAGAGGTTTGGGATCTGTCCCGGCGTTTCAGAAATGGAATACCGATGGAACAGGCCTGGAGTATATGCCGCAGCAGTTCTGCAGCCGGAGCTGCGGAAAAAGGAGGGGAATCCCAGCCAAATGAAGATAAAGAGAATCATTGTTATGCTGCTCAGTATCTCGCTGATATTGAACTGCAGCGCGGCGCTGGGCGCCGAAACAACCGCGGAGAAACAGTTCCATCGGATTGAATCGAAACCGGTTCCCCTGTACTGGAGCAAATTCGGTCGCTTGCCCCGGGAGGTTCCGCTTTACTTCCTGGACGGTGTCCGGGACATGCCGTACCTGAACCTGCCCGACCTGCTGGACATCGAAGCGCAGCTGGCGGAGGCGTCGGGTGAAGATACGTCGGTGACAGGCGTGTGGGATGAAGCTTCCAGTACGTATTACTTCATCAATACACATAACAATTCTGCTGCACTGTTTGATTTTTCAGCGGGCAGCATAATATACAGCAGCTTCGATACATTTGCTGCGGCGCCCGGACAAACCTACCTGGACATTCTTTACCATCCCGGCGTCAATCGTGACAACGAACCGGAGCTGTTTCAGCGCTTGTCCGATCCGCTGATGAACCGTCCGGGCAATACCCGGGCGATCTTCCTGGATGATTATCAGATCCCGTATGTGGTGCAGGACGGCAAGTACCTGCTGCCGCTGCATACGGTTCTGGAGCTGACCATCTGCATGCCCACCGTCTCCGTGATCCAGGCATATAACGGGGAGGCAATCTTTCTGGGCAGCGCCGGGATGTTTGTCCGGGAAACGCAGAACGAGGCAGGCGAAACCATCCTCGTCCCAACGGAACTGGGCGAGCTGTACTACGGCGCGCCGACCGGAATGCGCAGCACTGAGTTCGCACAGTACGGCCTGGGTGAGCTGTGTATGGAACTGGACCACTTCTATGGGCTGAAGGACGCTCACAACATCGGGAGCTTCACGGAGCTGATCCTGAATACGGATTATGATATGAAGCTGATCAGCCCGGATACCGCTGTAGCCGATGAAGCACTGAAGAACCTGATCCGGTACTACCTGGATGACCTGCACAGCGGCTACGGCTACAACTCCTGGCTGACCGGTCTGAATACAGAACTGGCGTCGTGGGGCTACGGCTTTTCCACCATCATGGACAGCAGGTATGCGAAACTGTACAAGTCATCCCGCGAACTGTACAATCCGGATGGCTGGTATTTCTATGAGGAGGTCGGCGATACCGCGTATGTGACCTTTGACCATTTCGAGTACGACTCGGACTTCGATTATTATGCCCTGGATCTGGACAACCCGGCGAACGTCTTCGATACCGTGTCCCTCCTGATGTACGCGCACCGCAGGATCACGAAGGAGGGCAGCCCAATCCGGCGGGTTGTGCTGGATCTGAGCAATAACGACGGTGGCCAGGCGGATGCGGCAGTCTATACGATCGGCTGGTTTCTGGGCGAAACAACCATCACCAATGTCAACACCTTTACCGGTGCTCAGGGGACAAGTCAGTACGCAGTCGACGTCAACCGCGACCGCGTTTTCGATGAGAATGACTGCCTGGCAGGCCGCTACGATCTGTACTGTCTGATCTCACCTGTCAGCTTCTCCTGCGGCAACCTGGTGCCCTGGGTGTTCAAAACCAGCGGCCTGGTGACACTGCTCGGCGCTCCGACGGGAGGCGGCAGCTGTGTCGTTCAGCAGATGACGACCGCCTGGGGAACCCAGTTCTGCATATCCGGCTATCGCCGCCTGGCCTTTGTGAAAAACGGCTCCTTCTATGACGTGGACCGCGGAGTCGAGCCGGACGTGACCCTGACAAAGATGTCCAGCTTCTATGATCGCACCCGTCTGAACCGGATCCTTGATGAGATATACTGATTGGTCCCCGGCCGCCTCTTCACGCCGTTAATCATATTTTCATCCCCTTCAGGCCTTTGCTTTCTGTTCCTGAAAACCAGGAACAGCGGGCTTCTCCGTCCCTCCGGTTGCTATTTTCGAAATCAGCTGGTAAAATGTCGTCCGTTTACACGACATGAAAGGATGGACCTGAATCATGAACCAGAGGGATCTCGCGGAAATCAAACGGAGACTGAACCCTGACAGGCGCAACCCGTCCGTGATATGCGGCTGCTATGTTGATCATATCGGAAACCCCATTACAAGCTTCCTGCTGCCAGTTGCTTCCCTGTATGAGCAGGATAATGCCAATTACATGGCGCTCTTCAGAAAAGTCCTTTCCGGGCAGATCGGCCAGTCTCTCATGCCGATTGCGTTTCCGGCGGAGGCGGACGACCTTCTTCTCCGCGCCAGGGATTCCGGCCTGCGCAATGAAGAAATCCTGGAAGAACTTTTTTCCCGGCTGATCGCCGGGATCCGGGCGGAGCATCCGGACATGCAGTCCGTTGAGGACGCCCAGGCCGCGGAAAACTGGCTGATCCTGATGATGCACGACGACATGGATGTCCGGAGGCGGGACGGGAACGATGAAATCGATTATGAGAATTCAGACCGGGCCTACAGCTATATTCTCTGTGCCGTCTGCCCCGTGAAGCGGGAAAAGCCGGCGTTGAAATATCATCCGGATGACAGCCTCTTCCATGAACGCAGCACGGAATGGCTGGCCGGCACGCCGGTGCTGGGATTCCTGTTCCCACTGTATGAAGGCGGCTCTGCGGATGTGAATACGATGCTGTATTTCACAAAAGACAGAAACGACATGCATGCAGAATTCCTGAAGGCGGCCTTCAGCGTCGAAGCGGACATGCCCGCCTCGGAGCAGACCGACAATTTTCAGACCCTGCTGGTTCAGACCCTGGGCACGGAATGCTCTCTCGACGTCGTGCAGGAAATGCATGAAGCGGTATCCGAACTGATTGAGGAACAGCAGAAGGACCGGGATGCGGAGCCCGTGATGCTTTCCAAGCAGGACGTCGCCCGGGTGCTGACCGGCGCCGGCGTCTCAGAGGAAAAAACGGAAGCTTTCGGGAAAGGCTTTGACGCTACCTTCGGCGCAGGAGCAGTCCTGCCGGCAGTCAATCTTGTGACGCCAAAGCAGTTCAGGGTCGATCTGCCCAGCATTTCCATCCGGGTGGATCCCAAACAGGCAGATCTCCTTGAAACCCGTGTAATCGATGGCCGAAGCTACCTGCTGATCCCCATCGAAGGAGAGATCGCGGTGAACGGTCAGCCCGTCTTCGCGAAAAGATAAATCTTACTGAACAGCACCTGATCAGCAGTCCTGGCAGGAAACAGATCAGTGGCCGGTGGAACCAATCCGCCGGCCGCTGCCTTTTTCTTTTTAATGATATCATGTATGCTCCGTCAGATTTCTGCTGAATCCGGAAACATCTCACGGTCTTTGGTATATTGCAGAAACGGGAGAGCCGCCCCGTCAGCCGGGTGACACCTGGATATCGTTGGCCGTCAGCGCTTCTCGGATGCTTTTTGCGAAGAGCAGCGCCTTTTCCCCGTCACCGTGGACACAGATGCTCTCCGCCCGGATGGCAATCTCCTCGCCGTTGATGGCATTGACTTTGCCTTCTTTCACCATGCGGATCACCCGCCGGAGGGCTTCCCGTTCGTCAGAAATGATCGCGCCGGGTTTTCTGCGGGAAACCAGCGATCCGTCCGCTTCATACGACCGGTCGGCAAATACCTCGGATATGGCGCGCAGCCCGGTTTCCTCCGCGGCGCGGATCAGGAGGCTGCCGCTGAG
>JAFRGU010000212.1 GCA_017433675.1 Clostridia bacterium | reverse complement strand
CGGGCCATGGCGATGGCCATATGCGAATCCGTTACGGTGTCCATGGCGGCGCTGATCAGCGGGATGTTCAGCCGGATTTTTTTCGTCAGCTGGATGGACAGATCCACCTCCCGGGGCAGCACTTCGCTCCTGGCCGGAACCAACAGCACATCATCAAATGTGTAACCTTCTCTGATCTTCCCCTGCAGCATCCCGGATCAACTCCCTTCGAATATTATTAACAGACATGTTATCAAAGAACCGGAGCTCTGTCACTCGGGAGCCCGGAAAACCTGTCCGGAACAGCGGGAGACGGACGGTTGTCAAACCGTCGGTTTTGTGATATATTGACAATGCTGAAAGAAATGATTCTTACCGGGAAGATTTGGGAGAATACCGGAGGGATGCACGTGAGAAACGGGATCGAAGGAAAACATGTGTTTCTGATTGCCCTTTCCATGGTTCTTCTGTATGTACTCAGCGTGCTGTGCTTCGCCGAAGTGCTGATGCCGGAGACCGGGAAAAAGGTAAAGAAAGACGGCAGCCTGAGCATCGACTACTCTCATATGGATGAGGGATATGTGATGGTGAAGGGCGTGAAAAGCAAAAAGAAGCAGAAGCTGCTTGTGAAATACGGAAAAAACGCGGAGCTGCGCTATGACATCAACAGCAGCGGCAACTATGAGGTGCTTCCGCTGCAGTACGGAAACGGCAAGTACACCTTCACGCTGGTGGAGAACATGAGCGGCAAGAAGTACTCCCAGTCCGGGAAAACCACCCTGACAGCGAAGATGAAGGATGAGAACCGCGCCTTCCTTTATCCGAACCAGTACGTTTCCTACACGCGCGAGACCGAAGCGGTGCTGAAGGCGGAGGAGCTATGCAGGGATCTGAAGGATCCGTCCCCGACCGAGATTGCCAAAACCGTGTGCGGCTTCGTCAAAAAGAACTTTGCGTATGACTACATGAAGGCGAACCGGGTCAAAAAGGACGACACCAAAGGTATGATGCCGTCCATTGACGAAACCTGGAAAAAACGCATGGGCGTCTGCCAGGATCTGAGCGCGGTCACCTGCGCCATGCTGCGGAGCCAGGGCGTGCCGGCGAAGCTGATGATCGGAGACCTGAAAAAGCTGTACCACGCGTGGGTGGTACTGGTGATTGACGGGGAAGAAAAGCGTTTCGATCCCACGGCAGAGATCGAGAACAAGAAATACAAGAAAACCGACTATACGCTGGAGCGGTACTACTGAGTACCGCTCCTTTCTGATGGGTGCAATGACTGGATTACTCCGCCTGAACCATGTCCCGACAGAGACGGCGCAGGAAAATGAGGGAATTTTCCGTATTGCCTCCGGTGATCAGCACAGAGAGAAAGCCATTCTCCACATAGGCATATTTTTCCAGCCCCGGCAGGGCGGAAAGCGGGATGCCGTACAGATGGGTGGTTCCTTCCTCCGAATTCCGGCGCCAGCCGCTCTGCAGGCTTACACCGGCTTCCGTGAAGATGTTCATGAGCTCCTCGTCTTCCTCCAGGGCAATCCAGGTTCCGGAAGCAGCCATGGAGACAAACTGATCCCGGGGCAGCATGTAAAGATCTCCTTCACCGGCTGCGATATAGGTTGTGAGCTGCATGGCCCCGTAGGTGGCGTCCGTTGTGAGAACCAGGGTATGCATGCTCTCCATCTCCGGCAGATCCGTTTCCCGGACGCCGGACATATAGCTGTCCAGCGCGTCCTGATCTCCGTATCCATAGACATAGAGCTCGATCACCTTATCCGCCGGAGACCGGTAGACGGTCACCGTATAATACAGATTGACCAGAATGGCGCCCAGCACAATCAGAATGGCATATTTCCACCAGCTGTAGGTCAGATGCTGACGAAGGGTACGGCTGTTTATCGGTGTTTTCATTGAAAAAATCCCCGTTTCAATCAAAGCTGCAGAGGCTCCCGGAATGTCCCCGGCCGGATAATCATTGGGAAGTGTATCAGAAAAGAGGAAAAAAGGCAAGAATATTGACGGAATCCAAAGGATTGTGGTATAATACCAATGAAGGAAATGGGATAAGAACTGGTCAGGAACAACATCATAAGGAGGGGTTTGCATGGCTACCAACACAATCATTACCGTAGGACGTCAGTACGGCTCCGGAGGACGGTATGTGGCGCGCCTGCTGGCGGAGAAGCTGGAGATTCCTTTCTATGACAAGGAACTGCTGGCAGAGGTCGCCAAAGACAGCGGATTCTGCCAGGATCTGCTGGAGGAGCATGACGAGCGGAATACGCGGAATTTTCTGTTCTCCATGATGAGCGGAACGCAGCCCATGGGTGAAACGGGATCCATGTATATGGACATGCCGCTGAACCACCGGATATTCCTGGCCCAGTTTGATACCATCCGCCGGATCGCCGCCCAGGGCCCCTGCGTGATCGTCGGCCGGTGCGCCGACTATGTGCTCCGGGATCAGGAGAATGTACTGAACGTCTTTATCAAGGCGGACAAAGAGGAACGGATCCGCCGGATCGTGGAGTACTACGGTGCAGACGCCTACCGCGCGGAGGAAATGATCAAGAAGTCCGATAAACAGCGGGCCTCCTATTATAATTACTACGCGACGGGCACCTGGGGCGATGTGAACAACTACGATCTGTGCGTGGATACCGGCGCTCTCGGAATTTTGGGCGCGGTGGAGCTGATTGCGGACTGCGTGGAGATCCAGCAGAAAAAGAGTGAACAGAAGGATCCGCAGGTATGGTAAGCACCGAAATGCTTTTCAAAACCCCTGGACGGGTCATCCGCCGGGGGTTTCTTCTGCTGCTGATCGGACTGCTGCTTCAGGGCACCGCCTCCTCGGAGATCCGATGGCCGACGGAGACCGCCGGACAGCGGATGCTGGAAGCATACGTGAAGCAGGCAAATGAATTCCTGATCCAGCAGGGAGAACCCGGCATCAACAGCCTTTTTGAAGCCTATCGCTCCTTTGAGGTATTCGGAATCACCGATCTGCCGGAGCAGGAAATACCGGAGCAGGTCGAAATCACGGCCCGACTGTTTGAAAACAGTATCAACAGCCTCGAAGTCCGGGTCTGCGATCCCGGCCGTTTCCCGCGTATCGCCGCTTCCTTTATCCGGGCGCTGACACCGGAAACCATGAGCATGAATGACGCCCTGACCGTACCGACCCAGCGGATGCAGAAAGCCGCGAAGGCACCCGGAAATTCCTTCGAGGATCAGGTGGAAAGCCTGAACGGGACGGTGCCGTATATCTACTACGGGTATTTTCCAAATCAATACAACGACGGCCGGAACTGGCTGCAGATGACCATCATTTTTCCCATGGAGGGATACTGGGACGGGATTGGGATCCTGAGCGGGACCCAGGTTACCCGGGGCCCGGACACCTACTCCGATCACAGCTCGGATTACGAGGGATATGATTCCGAGGATGACTACGTGCATTATGAGATCTTCATGACGCCGACGCCGGAGCCGGACTCTGCAGCGGCGGAGCTGGACGACTGGTAAACTCAGGATAAGCGGGGTTCAGGAGCATCCGCCGCCAGGGACGATGCAGACATCTCCTCTTGTTGTTTCTCTGTTGTATTTTCATGAAAAACCTTGAAGGATTCCAGGGGAGTGGATACAATAGCTGCCATGGAATCCTTTATTCTATGCGCAGAACAGGAGACGCCCCATGGAAAAGATTCAGATGAAGACTCCGCTGGTAGAGATGGACGGAGACGAGATGACCCGGGTGCTTTGGCAGCAGATCAAAGAAATCCTGATTCTCCCTTTCGTGGATCTGAAGACGGTCTACTTTGACCTGGGACTGAAGCACCGGGATGAAACGGAAGACCAGGTGACCATTGACAGCGCCAATGCCGCGAAGAAATACGGCGTCGCTGTCAAATGCGCAACGATTACGCCCAATGCGCAGCGGGTGGAAGAATATCATCTGAAGAAGATGTGGAAAAGCCCCAACGGAACCATCCGCACCATGCTGGACGGGACAGTGTTCCGGACCCCCATCCTGGTGAACGGCGTCCGGCCTACGGTCCGCACGTGGGAGCAGCCCATCACGATTGCCCGGCATGCCTACGGGGATGTCTACAAGAATTCCGAGATCCGGATTCCCGGAGCCGGCAAGGCGGAGCTCGTCTTTACCGGAGAAGACGGCCGGGAAATCCGGCAGGAGATCTTTTCCTTCAAAAGCCCGGGCGTTGTTCAGGGGATCCACAACCTGGACGCCAGCATCACCTCCTTCGCCCATGCCTGTTTCCAGTATGCCCTGAGCGTAAAACAGGATCTGTGGTTTTCAACGAAGGACACGATCAGCAAAACCTATGATCACCGTTTCAAGGACATTTTTGCAGAGCTCTATGAACAGCAATACAGGGAGGCATTCGAAAAAGCCGGCATTACGTATTTTTACACCCTGATTGATGACGCGGTAGCCAGGGTCATCCGGAGCCGGGGCGGGTTTATCTGGGCATGCAAGAATTACGACGGCGACGTGATGAGCGACATGATTGCCACGGCCTTCGGCAGCCTGGCCATGATGACCAGCGTCCTGGTTACCCCCCACGGACAGTTTGAATATGAAGCTGCCCACGGAACCGTGACCAGGCACTATTACCGGTACCTGAAGGGAGAGGAAACCAGCACCAACCCGGTGGCTACCATCTTTGCCTGGACCGGCGCGCTCCGGAAGCGGGGAGAGCTGGACGAGCTGCCGGAACTGACCGCGTTCGCAGACCGCCTGGAAAAGGCAACGCTGGATACCATTCAGGCCGGGATCATGACCAATGATCTGGCGCTGATCTATGAGGGAGAAGCCCGGAGCGTCAACAGCCGGCAGTTCCTGGAGGCCATCGCGGAGCGGATGGAATCCTGATCCAATCCATCCCGATGCCGGAATGAATCTGGAAAAAGAATTGAAACCAAGGAAGGCCATCGAAGCGGATGGCCTTTTTCAGCGGGCACGGTTTTCCCCCGGAGCCGGACATGCACTCCTGCGGAAGCAGGCGGGTGATTTCACAAAAGCAATTTCTGAAAAAACCATCTTTTCCATTGACGAATCCGGCGATTTCATGCTATGCTTTTCAATGGCTTTCGGGCTTTGCCCCGAAAAGGCGGACAAAAGAAAGGAAGTGCTTTTTACATGGATTTCCTGGATAAGCTTTCTCTGGCGGGTCTGGTTCCTGTTATCGCCATCAACGATGCGGAGGACGCAGTGCCGCTGTGCAAGGCGCTGAGTGACGGCGGGCTTCCCGTGGCGGAGATCACCTTCCGGACTGCCGCGGCAGAGGAATCGATCAGACGGGTGCATGAGGCACTGCCGGAAGTCCTGCTCTGCGCGGGTACCGTTCTGACGACCGATCAGGTGGACCGGGCTGTGAACGCAGGCGCCGCCGCAATTGTCAGCCCCGGACTGAATCCCACGGTCGTGAAATACTGCATCGACAAAGGCATCCCGGTCTGTCCCGGAACCAGCAATCCTTCCGATATAGAAGTTGCCCTGAGCTTCGGACTGAAGGCCGTGAAGGTTTTCCCGGCAGAAGCCATCGGCGGAATCAAGCTGATCAAAAGCATGGCCGCCCCATACGGGGATATGCGTTTCATGCCCACCGGCGGCGTGAACGAAAACAATATGCTGGACTACCTGGCGTTCCCGAAGATTCTGTGCTGCGGCGGCAGCTGGATGGTGCCCAAGGACGCCGTGGAAAACAAGGACTGGGCCCGGATTACCGAGCTGACCCGTTCCGCGGTCAATAAGATGCTGGGCCTGGAGCTGCGGCATGTGGGCGTCAACAGCGGAAGCCCGGAGAAGGCCATGGAAGACGCCGTGAAGTTCGCGAAGCTGCTGGGCTGGGAGATCAAGGACGGCAACAGCTCCACCTTCGTGGGAACCGGTTTCGAAATGATGAAAAAGCCTTTCCGGGGCACCCACGGCCATATCGCCATCGGATGCAACAGCGTGGCGCGGGCCAAGTGGCACCTGGAACAGCGGGGATTTGAATTCGTGGATGAGAGCGAAGCCACATTCAAGAACGGAAAGCTGCACGCCATCTACCTGAAGGATGAAATCGCAGGATACGCCGTGCACCTGGTACAGAAATAAGAATCACAGAATGAAACTGAGAAGGAATGAGGAGGATATTTCCATGGCAAAGGTCATTACTTTCGGAGAGATTATGCTGCGACTGAAGAGCCCCGGATACGAGCGCTTTTTCCAGAGCCCCGTGCTGGAGGCCACCTTTGGCGGCGGTGAAGCCAACGTGGCGGTGAGCCTGGCCAACTACGGCATGGATACGGCTTTTGTCACCGTGCTGCCGAAGAACGACGTCGCGGAAGCCTGCATCCGGGAGCTGCGGGGATTCGGCGTGGATACCAGCGGCATCGTCCGGAAGGACGGCCGTCTGGGCATCTACTATCTGGAAACCGGCGCCGTTCAGCGGCCGTCCAAGGTGATCTATGACCGGGCGGGCTCCGCGATCGCGGAAGCGAAAGCCGGGGATATCGACTGGGACAAGGTGTTTGAAGGCGCGACCTGGTTCCATCTGACCGGCATCACGCCCGCCATCAGCCAGGGCGCGGCGGATCTGAGCCTGGAAGCCGTGAAGGCGGCCAAAAAGCTTGGCGTCCATGTCAGCTGCGACCTGAACTACCGGAAGAACCTGTGGAAATACGGCAAGCGCGCGGATGAAGTCATGACCGAGCTGGTGAAATACGTGGATACCGTCATCGCCAACGAGGAAGACTTCCAGAAATCCCTGGGACTCAGCGCAGAATCTTCCTCCGCGGCCGAGGAAGGGCAGATTGACGTCGAGCTGTATAAGAAGATCGCGTCCGCGGCCATGGCCAAGTATCCGAACATTCAGCGGGTTGCCATCACCCTGCGTGAGAGCAAGAGCGCCAATCACAACGACTGGAGCGCCTGCCTGTACAACGGAAAGGAATTCTTCCTCAGCCGGAAGTACAGCATCACGGATATCGTGGACCGGGTCGGCGGCGGCGACAGCTTCGGCGGCGGCCTGATCTACGGGCTGAATCACTATGACGAGAAGCAGGCGCTGGAGTTCGCCGTGGCGGCATCCTGCCTGAAGCATACGATCCCCGGAGACTACAACCGTGTCTCCGCTGCGGAAGTGGAAAGCCTGATGAAGGGCTCCGGAACCGGCCGCGTACAGCGGTAAAAAAGGCCAATGAAAAAGGCGCTCCGCGGAGCGCCTTTTTCATGCCTCTTTTTTCAGGAAAGGGTATTATGCAGCACCCGGCGAACCGCGCCGGGGCCGGCCAGCAGAGCTGAAAAATCCGCCTTCACGGCATCATCGAGGCCGGTTCCAAGCAGGTCAGACCCGAAGAGCACCGGATCGGCCAGCAGGGCATCCAGTTTCCCTTCCGCGGTTTCCGGTTTTCCCAGTTCGATGCCTGCCAGGGCTTCCTGCAGCCGGGGCAGCAGGGGATCGGGGCTGATATCGAAGGCCTTCCCCTGATCATCCACCCCCAGCAGATACCGCAGCCAGCCGGCGATGGCCAGCGGGATCGCGATGAGGGATCTGACATCCCGGGAGGCATCCGCCAGATAGCTTTTGATGGTTTCGCCGAAGCGGATCGGTACCTTCTGGCTGGTGTCACAGGCGATGCGCTGGGGTGTATCCGGCATGAAGGGGTTGGGGAGGCGGACATTGACGACGGTGTCAATGAATTCCTTCGGATTCAGAATCCGGGGATCCGTCACCACGGGGAGGCCCTCCACGTACCCGATGCGACGAATCAGCGCCACAAGATCCGGATCCTTCATTTCATCGCTGATCCGGGTGTAACCCAGGAGACAACCATATACCGCCAGCGCCGTATGCAGGGGATTGAGGCAGGTGGTGACCTTCATGCGCTCCACATTATTCACGGTCTCCCGATCCGTAAAATAGAATCCTGCCGCCTCCAGCGGCGGACGGCCGTTGGGGAAAGCGTCCTCAATGACCAGGTATTCGCTCTCCTCCGCGTTGACGAAGGGCGCGATATAGGTGTGCTTCGAGGTAATCACCGGATCCAGGCCCTGGAGCCCGTCCGCCCGGAGCAGAGCTTCCACGGAGACGTCGGGCCGGGGCGTAATCTTGTCAATCATGGTCCACGGGAAGGAAACCTTCGCCGGATCACAGACCCAGGACAGGAAGCCTTCGTCCTTCCAGCCTTCCGCGAAGATCCGCATGGCGTGGAACAGCTTTTCTCCGTTATGGGAACAGTTGTCCGTGGAGACCATCGCGATGGGAGTTCCGCCGGCCTGATACCGGGCATAGAGCAGGGAAGCCACCTTGCCGAGATAGCTCCTGGGCTTTTCCGGACCGGCGGCCAGATCCGCCACGACGGCAGGCACGATTTCTCCTGCCGCATCCCGGACGACATACCCCTTCTCCGTAATGGTAAACGTGGCCATCTGCAGAGAAGGATTTTCAAACACCTGTTTCAAATGCCGGAATTCCGGCTCATTATCGCTGTCCAGCATACAGGATTCAGCGATGGAACCGATCACCGTTTTTTCCACCGTGCCATCGGATTTCAGCGTGACCAGCAGCGTATAATTATCGTTGGCCCGATAGCCTTTCTCCACGATTTCATAATCAAAGCCCTCCACCGCAATGATCCCGGCCTCCGCCTTCCCGGCATCCAGCAGTTTCTGCATCGCGGCACACTGGAAAGCGCGGAAAATATTCCCGGCGCCGAAATGCACCCAGACGGGCGATTTTTCCGTTGCGGCGATCATTTTCGCCCGGTCGAACCCGGGAAGAAGGTACCCTTTTTCCAGCCATTCCTGCCGGTTTTCCAGCCCTTTTTCCGTTAACTGCAGCATGTTCCGATTCCTCCCCGTTTTCCTTGAATTCTTATTCAATATTGTAATAAACCATAACCGGAAAGTCAATCAGAGAAAGCAATCCGGTTCAGGTTCACGAAGAATATGCTCATTCTTTGCGCTGCTGCGGCCAGTCACAGAAATGTAATGTTTTCTTCCTTGACGGAACGGGAAAAGCATGGTATTGTTTCCCGCGGTGGATCTTTAAGGCGGTACGGGATACCGACAAGATGCGACCGACGATTGTGTTTGCAGAAATCGCAGCTTGCCGCACCTGATGCCGGCAGGCTGTTTTTTCTTGCCGCGAATATCCACCGGAAAAACAAAAAGGAGGCATATCTCATGAATCTCGTGTACGGTGTCAAGGACAGACCCCCGTTTGGGAAGACCCTTCTTTTTTCGCTGCAGCAGATGCTGGCCATCCTGGCTGCCACCATCGCGGTTCCGGCCATCGTCGGCAACGGCATGAGCCAGAGCGCCGCGCTCTT
This sequence comes from Clostridia bacterium, assembly GCA_017433675.1. GTDB lineage: Bacteria > Bacillota > Clostridia > Christensenellales > Aristaeellaceae > Aristaeella. The sequence continues at coordinate 2,523 of JAFRGU010000212.1, read as the reverse complement.
CGGCGCGGGCGTCGGTACGCTGGTCTACCAGCTGTTCACCAAGTTTAAGAGCCCGGTTTTCCTGGGATCCAGCTTCGCCTTTCTGGGCTCCATGTTTGCGGCCTTCGCAGGCGCAGTCTCCATGGAAGCAGGCTATGCGGGCCTGATTCTCGGCGCCGCCTTTGCCGGACTGGTTTATGTGGTGCTGGCTCTGATCGTAAAAATGGCCGGCGTGAAATGGATCAATCGGCTGATGCCCCCCGTGGTCATCGGGCCGACCGTCGCCATCATCGGCCTGTCCCTGGCCGGAAACGCCATCGGCAATTCCTTCGGATTCGGAAGCCCTCTGGGGGACGGCTACACGCTGAACTGGGGCACGCTGGTGAATCTGATCTGCGCCATCGCGACGCTGCTGTGCGTCGTCTTCTGCTCCGTAAAGGGCAAGAAGATGATGAAGCAGATTCCCTTCATCATCGGTATCCTTTTCGGATATCTCTGTGCGCTGGTTTTCACCCTGATCGGAAAGGCTGCCGGGAATGCCTCTCTGGCGATCCTGGATTTCTCCGCCTTCTCCCGGATGCAGTGGACGCCGGATTTCACCTTCCTGAAGGCTTTCCAGGGAGCAAAGGAACTCACTGCGCAGTATGTCGTGACCATCGCCGTGGCCTATGTGCCCGTTGCTTTCGTCGTCTTCGCGGAACATATCGCGGATCATAAGAACCTGAGCAGCATTATCGGCGCTGATCTGCTTGAGGATCCGGGCCTGCACCGGACACTGCTGGGCGACGGCGTCGGTTCCATCGCGGGCGCTTTCTTCGGCGGCTGCCCGAACACGACCTACGGCGAATCCGTCGGCTGCGTGGCCATCTCCGGCAACGCCTCCGTGGTTACCATCACGATGACCGCGGTCATCTGCATCATCGCCAGCTTCTTCGGCCCCTTCGTCACCTTCCTGAGCACCATCCCGACCTGCGTCATGGGCGGTGTATGCATCACGCTGTACGGGTTCATTGCGGTATCCGGCCTGAAGATGCTGCAGCCGGTGGACCTGAACGATAACCGGAATCTGTTTACCGCCTCAACGATCCTGATTGCCGGCATCGGCGGCATGTCCATCCATATCGGCTCCGTTACCCTGACCGAAGTAGCCTGCGCGCTGCTGTTGGGCATCCTGGTCAATGTTCTGTTCAACAATCCTTCCCAGAAAGCGAAATAAGCGTCCGGGAAACAGCAATCAGCAGGGGATCCTGAGGGATCCCCTGCGTCAGTTTGGAGGCAACTCATGGATCTGAAATCAAATATCATGGATGAGGCGGCCGTCCGGCGGAGCATGACGCGAATTACGCATGAAATCATTGAAAAAAACAAGGGAACAGAGGACCTCTGCCTGCTGGGGATCCGCCGGCGGGGGATACCGCTGGCCCGGATGCTCCAGGAAAATCTCCGGAAATTCGAAGGAGCCAGCGTCCCGCTGGGCAGCGTTGATATCAGCCTGTACCGGGATGACCTGACGGAACTGAGCGATCTGCCGGAAACCGGGGATAGCCAGATCCCCTTTGAGATCACCGGGAAAAAGATCATCCTGGTGGACGACGTGATCTATACCGGGCGCACGGCCCGAGCCGCGATCGAAGCTGTTTTCCATCACGGACGGCCCAGGGAGATCCAGCTGGCCGTGCTGATTGACCGGGGCCACCGGGAGCTTCCGATCCGGCCGGATTATGTGGGCAAGAATATCCCCACCAGCCATGCTGAGGTTGTATCCGTTCTGGTGGATGAATACGACGGAAAGACCGGAGTAGCCCTGTATCAGCTGCCATAATCTCGCAAAAGTATTTCTTATACGTGAAAAAGGAACCGGGGAATCACGTCCGGCAGGGGAGCTGAAAAGACGGACATTCCTCCGGTTTCAATCTTTTCTCAAGCTTTCTGTTTTATCCTGAGGGAGAAAGGCGGTGACGGGATGCGGATTCTGCTGGCAGAGGATGAAAAAAGAATGGCAGCGGCACTGGCTGCCCTGCTCAAACAGGAAAAGTATGACGTGGATCATGTTGAAGACGGGGTTTCCGCACTCAGCGCTCTGGAGAGCGGCGTGTACGACATTGCCATCCTGGACGTGATGATGCCGGAGATGAACGGGTACGAGACCGCCCGACGCGCCAGAAGCAGCGGGGTAAAAATCCCGATTCTGATGCTGACGGCTAAAAGCCAGCTGGACGATAAAGTGACCGGCCTGGACAGCGGAGCGGATGACTATCTGACCAAGCCCTTTCAAACGGAGGAACTGCTCGCCAGGCTGCGCGCACTGGGTCGCAGAAGCACAAGCTTCCAGGACGGAAACCTTCACTTCGGGGACTTAATCCTGGACACTTCCAGAGCGGCGCTTACCTGCGAGTCAACCGGACAGAGCGTCCGGCTCAGTGAAAAAGAGCTGCACATCCTTGAATACATGTTCAGCAATCGGGGACAGATTATGACGAGAGAACAGCTGACGATGAAAATCTGGGGTTTCGACAATGAAGCCGAATACAACAATGTGGAAGT
>JAFRGU010000211.1 GCA_017433675.1 Clostridia bacterium | reverse complement strand
TCCATAGTCATGCAGGGTCAGCGTAGGTGTCCCTTCCTGCGAGCAGAACACCCGGGTATCAGGATCGGTCAGGCGGATACCGGGGCTCCGGCTCAGCGCTTCATCCGCAATCAGGAAAGGCGCTTTTTCTTCCGTTTCATAGCTCCAGGCCGCATGGCACGCGTATGCGCCATCATCCAGATCCACGCCCAGCACGTGAGCCAGCGCAAATTTTGTATCTCCGCCGGCTGTGGCCGTGGGTTCCCCGGCGCCGATCAGGATACCGCCCGTATACACAAAACGGGTCACCTCGGAAACCAGCACAGCGTCTTGCCAGGCTGCTCCCCCGCTCCAGGCGTCTCCGGCGCGGCCTGCATTGATCAGCACATCCGCCTCCTTCAGCGCACCGGCCTTCACATCATCAAAGCTGATGAATTGAACCTTCACAGGCAGGCCGGACAGCGCTTCGTTGATGTGGATCAGGATATTCTGATCAGTCTCGTGAAAATGACCGGAAAGTGTCCAGGAGCGCAGGCGGCCCCAGCTGTGCAGCACGGCAACCGTGATCGGCAGCTCCGCAGGAGCTTCCTGCGCATGCAGCTCCTTCAGGTGCCGGAATGTGATGCCCATCTGCTCGATGGCATCATTGAAGGGGTCCTGCCCCATCGTCAGATGCAGGTAGCCTCCCAGTCCGATCCTGTCCACACATTGCCGGGCCAGAGCGCGGCGTACATGAAGCCAGTAGGACAGGGCGTCCTTTTCCGGATGTCCTCCTTCCATGAAAGTGGGCAGACCGCCCAGCCCCACCGGGAAAAGGTAGGGATGGAAGCGCAGCTCATGGATCGGTACGTCGGCTCCGGCGCACAGGCGGCATTCAAAGCCGGAGAATACGCACTTGATCAGCCCGTCAAATCCGATTGTGGAAAAGTACCTGCCGTATGGCTCCATGCCGACCCAGCTGTCATCATAAAATACATAGGCCTGCTTGCCATACGCATGGATAATCTGGACCAGCGTCCTGGCTTTATCCGCAACAAAACGCTGAATGAAATCCATATAATCCCGCTTCGCGGCGGTAGGCGGACGATGAGTGGCCTGCAGCTTCCCCTGGTTGATAAAGTCTTCCGCGGTCAGCGCATAGCCGTATTCCTGTTCAAAGGCCTGCAGGGCAGCCGGGCTGACGGTAAAGTCATAGCTGGCCCAGTCCACAAAACGGGTACGGCGGCGCAGATCGCTGCCAAAGATCCAGACAAAATTGTAGAAAAGTGAAGTCAGGCGAACCACGTCCGTCTCCGGATTTGCTTCGCACCAGTTCCTCAGCCAGTTCTGAAGATACGCCCACGCTTCTGGATGGCGGGGATCCAGCTGGCGCAGATGCTCACTGGTCCAGTGGTTGGTGGTATGGTTGTACATATTGATCTCTTCCCAGATGCGCCAGGCCAGGAAGGAAACCGTATACCGGTGATAGGAAATGCAGCCGTGCACGGTGATTTGTCCGTCATTCCATTCCCATTGCTCTGCCGGAACAGGAATGCCTGCGGTGCGGTCCCAGACCTGCCAGTAAGGCAGGGCGTCCGGACTGTCGTTCAGCTGAAACTGTTCGTCAAAATAACCGACAAGCGGATTGATTCTCACCGTGTCGTCCAGGGCAATGACGGGATCCGAACACAGGAACGTCTGCTGCTGTGCATCGGGATGCGCCTCCGCAAAGGCGTTATGCTCCCGGATGATGCAGATGGTGGAATAGATCCGGTAACCGGCTTCCACGATACGGGGAGACAGCTTGGTCCCGTCAGAATCGCGGATTACGTCCGCTCCCCATTTCTCCGCCATTTTCAGCGTCAGTTCTTCATATCCGGCTTCTCCCGGAAGCGTAAAGCCGCCCTTACGATAATCGCTCATATGCATTCTCCTGTCTGATCTCCGTTTTGGTTTTTCCTGCCTGTCTTCTGCATGAATTGTATCATCCTTTTGAGGTGATTTCCGCGCATTTTGTCGATAATACCATGCAGTTTTGACCACAAACCGGAAAGATGCTGGAATCATCGCCGGGCACAATGACTATTCCTGTGAACGGAACAGTTCCTGGACGGTGCGGTAGGCCATCTTGGGACGCCGGAATTCATCGACAATTCCCTTGTTGTTATAGGTTCTGGGGCGGTTCATAAACCATTCCTCGGACACCCGCACGTCTGCAAACTGCCACAGGAAAATGCCGCATATATCAGGATGATTCAGAATGGTGCTGATCTGCTTCCGGAGAATTTCGCACTGTCGCTCCTCTGACCATTTCGCCTGCCCCAGCGGATCATGGAACCCGTAAATCGCTCCCGCGCCGGTCTCACTGATAATGAGCGGCTTCCCGCAGCCGCCGTTTGCATCAATCTCCCGGATTTTTCGTTCCAGCGCTTCATGAACAGCAGAATCCCTGTACCATTGCGGATACAGATTGACGCTCACTGCATCCATCTGCCCGTAAACCCGCCCGCCGGGCCGTTCCAGCAGCGCCGCCGTGACCGGGCGGCTCTGATCCAGCGCCCGCAGCAGGGAAAAGACCGACCGATAGCATTCCGCGCCAAATTCCGTATCATCTGCGCATTCATTCAGGCAGCCCCAGATGAATATGCATGGATGATTCATGTGCTGCTGCACCATTTCCCGGGTAGACTGCATCACCTGCTCCATGAACAGTGGATGACGCATCTGTGTCTCTGACAAACCCCGGGCATGAGATTCCTCCCATACCAGCATTCCCATTTCATCGCAGAGATCCAGAAAACGGGGATCATTGGGATAATGACAGGTACGCACGCAGTTGGCGCCCATATGGCGCATCAGCTGGATATCCTGTACCATCCCTTCCAAAGGTACGGCAGCACCGAAGCTGCCATACTCCTCATGCCGGTTGAAGCCACGCAGCTGAACCGGTTTACCGTTCAGAAGAATCTGCTTCCCTTCCGTCCGGATCTCCCGGAAGCCCGTCCGGTCGATCCAGTCATCCACAGTCTTTCCGCCGATGGACATCCGGATTTTCACGGGATATAAAGCGGGATCCTCCGGTGACCAGGACCGTACCTGCCCGCAAAAGAGAGAAAACGGAATCATTTTCTCTTCCTCCGGCTGCAGCAAAACTGCGTTTTCCCGCTGTGCATCTCCAATCGTCAGGGATAAGCGGGCCGTGATCGGGCTGTTTGTCAGATTCCGGACAGTGACCCCGGCTTCTGCTGTCCAGCCCGCCTCTGAATGGTGTGAAATGACATGGCATTGGGCAATGTAGGCATCTCCCAGTTCTTCAAACACAACCGGCCGGTTGATCCCGCCATAGGCATAGTAATCGTTGGGAATATGAAGGGAGGAATCCGCTCCGAATCGGTTATCCGCCTCCACGCGCAGCCGATGCCGGCCGCGGGCCAGACCCTTCGCCAGCGCCTCAAATCCGGTGTACGCGCCATAGTGCTCTGCGAGCAGAATGTCGTCCAGATACACCCGTGACCTGAAACTGACTCCGCCAAAGAAGAAGCGTACATGGCCCCCGCACACAATGTCCTGCTCATATATGCCCCTGCCCCGGTAGCGTCGCAAAGCGGGATGGGATTCCCATATGCCGGGAACCGTAACCTTTTCCGGTTTGCTCAGTCCGCCTTCGTCCGGCGTTGTCAACGTCCAGAGGGGATCACAGGTTCTGCTTTTTCGAATTTCATGGGTTTGAAACAATCTGTCCATTTTTTACATTCCTTATTTGAATGATTGGGGTTCGTTCTGATCAAAAGGGAACTGTTTTCCCGGCGGTAGAAACCGTCATGCCGATGCGGAAGATGACTGCCCCGTCTCCGAAAGGATGGATGGGTCAGGCTTTGATCCAGTGGAGTACCTGTTCCCTGTTTCGCAGTGCCGACCCGGCGCCTACAGCCGTTGTACGGATCGCTCCGCATGCATTGGCAAAGCGCAGCGCCTCCGCCTGAGTCCTTCCCTGCAGGATCTCAGAGATCAGTCCCGCCAGAAAAT
>JAFRGU010000210.1 GCA_017433675.1 Clostridia bacterium | reverse complement strand
GCAGCTGCTCCTCAAACACCTGTGCCGGCTGCAGCTCTTTTACGCCGCGGACATTCTGGTGCCCCGGGAACTTGTCCGCCAGATACCAGCGCTCCCGGTCATAGCGCTTCAGCGATTGGCCGATGGCGCCCTCCGATTTCCCCCCGTGATAGGGGTGCGCCGTGTCGAAATAGTTCACGCCGCCCGCAAGGGCAAGGTCCGTCATTTTATCCAGCTCTTTCTGGTCGATGGTCCCGTCCGCCAGCACCGGCAGGCGCATCGTCCCGAAACCGAGCGCTGAGAGCTGAAGATTCTGAAATGGTTGATACAGCATGTTTCCCGCATCCTTTCCCGATGGCTTTCCCGATTCCTTTCCTGTCCGCTTTCCTTCCAGACGTCATTCTACCAGCCCCGTCCGCATTTGGCAAGCACCCGGCTCTCCCGCCGGGATTCTTTCTGTTTACAATCCTCTTGTCTTCGTGTTAGAATATCCCCGATATCAGGAACAAGGCCTCCGGCCCCGCCGGAGAGAACTGCGGAGAAAGGACTCAGCCATGAAAAGAACCCTGCTCGCCGGACTGCTCGTTCTTCTGCTCCTGTGCGCCCTGGCGGTGACGGCATCCGCGGAGGACGCGCACTATACGGAGAAAGCCGTTCCGGTCATCTCGGAAACAAAGGGCGCCGGTGAACTTACCCTGCGTTTTTATGACGAGACGCCGCACATTCCCTATATGGGCCTGAACCAGTATTCCCAGTACATGAAGGATCAGCCTCTGACCCTCCGCGCGCAGGAGGACGGCACCCTCATCGTGGAAAACTGGTGCGGGGAAGTGCTGTTCTGCGACCCCGCCGCCGGGGTGATGACCGTTCCGTACTGGGACCGCTTTTTTGACCTGCCCCTGCCCCTGGAAGACAAAGCCCTCGGTTGGAAGGACACGAATACCCGTTTTGCCCGGATGACGGCGATTGACTTTCAGGGCGAACCGAAACCGGTCGAGCTGGATTTCGCAAAGTACGGGATCAGCGTCTACGCGGATGAAAACGACATCTATCTGCCGGTTTCGACGCTGTCCAACATGATGACGGACATTGCCACCAATCATATGCTTTACAACGGCGAAAAACTGTTTGCGCAGAGGATCTCCCTGGACGGAACTGCCCCGGAGGGCTTCTGGGACTCTGAAGAGCTCCAGTCCGAAATGCAGGGCGGGCAGCGGCCGGAGGATGTCGCCCGCCAAAGCTATGCGGATCTCTGCTTCACCCTTGATAATTTCTTCGGCCATCCCGGCAAGGCCGTGCTGGACGAAGCGCTGGCACAGAAAGGCCTGGATCAGGCCCTGCTCGATCTCGGGGAAGAGGGTCGCGCCCTTCGGGACAGCCTGCTCTCTGCGGATTTCGGGGAATATGCCGCTGCCATGACCGAGCTGTTTTCTGTCTATCTGTTCGACGGACACACCCTTTTCATGGGCGGTATGCAGCTCCTGACGCAGCCCGCCTTCTCCTCAAGTCCCGCGGCGAAGGAAATGACCGTTTTGGGTTTCCCCACCTCTTATTTCAGAAGTCCCCTGCTTCTCAAGCAGCTCCGGAACGAATATATCCCCCTGATGCGCAAGGCGGCCTGGGGAGACGAGCCTTACCGGGAATACGGCAATACGGCGATCCTCCGTCTGGATTCCTTCATGCCGGATGAACAGGCCTGGGCCGATTATTACGACGGAAATGGCCCCTTCCCGACGGACGATCTCGGCAACGTGGTCTCCGGCCTC
>JAFRGU010000209.1 GCA_017433675.1 Clostridia bacterium | reverse complement strand
GGTCATCAACACGGACGGGAAGCCGATCCCCGGACTCTTCGCCGCAGGCGAGGTGACGGGCGGCGTCCACGGCGGGAACCGGCTGGGCGGCAACGCAGTGGCGGATATCGTCATCTTCGGCCGGATCGCAGCCCAGAGCGCCATCGACTATATCGCCCCCGCGAACACAGCCGAGCCGAAAGCGGCAACAGCGGAGGCCGCTGTGACGGAAGAAAAAGCGCCTGCAGAGAGCAAGGCGGGATTTACGCCCGGAACGTATACGGGCAGCGGCCGGGGATACAGCGAAAATGCGCCTGTGAAGGTCAAAATTACAGTGGATGAAGCAGCGATCACCGCGGCAGAAATTTCAGGAGCGGAAGAAATCCCCTTCGGGCAGGCATACTTTGAGACCTATGAAAAGGCACTGATCGGACGGACGGACGGCGAAATCGACGCCATGGCCCAGGCGACCATGACGAGAAACGGCGTGGCGGAGGCCGTCGGACGGGCGCTGGCTACGGCAAGGGGAGAAATGCCCCCGGAACCGGTATTCAATCCGGGAACCTATGAAGGCAGCGGAATGGGATACAGCGAGAAAGCTCCGGTCAACGTCCGAATCACGGTGGATGAATATGCTATCACTGCCGCGGAGATCACCGGAGCGGAAGAAATCCCCTTCGGGCAGGCGTATTTTGAAACATACGAAAAAGCGCTGATCGGCCGGACAGATGGAGAGATCGACGCCATGGCCCAGGCGACCATGACCCGGAACGGGGTGGCGGAAGCTGTCGGCAAGGCGCTGGCGGTGGCCCGGGGTGAAATGAAACAGGAGGATGCTATGATCCTTCCGGCAGCGGAGGAAACAGAGGCGGAAGCCGCGGCTGAAGAGCCAGCGGAAGCAGAGCATCCGGCGGAAACGGCGGAGGCGGGAACCAAATTCATTCCCGGCATCTATGAGGGCAGCGGGCAAGGATACGGCGCGAATATTCCGGTGACTGTGAAAATTACGGTGGATGAAAGCAGCATTACAGCAGCGGAGATCGCGGGAGATGAAGAACAACCCTTTGGAGTGCCCCAGTTTGAAACATACGCAGCAGCTCTGATTGGACGCGCGGACGGAGAGATTGACGCGATTACAGGTGCCACCATGACCCGGAACGGAATCACGGAAGCAGTCAGCCAGGCACTTGATCAGGCCCGGAGCGGACAAGCTGCCGCAGCAACGGAAACAGAGGCAGAGACAAAGCCGGCGGCAGGAATCACATTCACGTCCGGCACATATACCGCCATTGACAGCGGCTTCGGAGGCCCGATGACGGTGAAGGTCGTCTTCAGTGAAAGCGGGATCGAGAGCATCGAAATCGTCAGCAGCTCGGAGACGCCGGAAATCGGCGGCGCGGCCATGGACACCCTGATTCCAATCATCACAGAAGCGAACGGCACCGGCGTGGATGGCGTCAGCGGCGCAACATTCTCTTCGAACGGGCTGAAAAACGCGGTCAACGCAGCCGCAGAACACGCGAACTGCAGCGACCTGGCTGCTTTCCAGAGCGCAAAATAAAACAGATATATGAAATAAGGACCGGAGCGATCCGGTCCCTATTCCTGTTAATCAATCATTACAAAAAAGAATTCGTCCGGCAGGATCCTATTCCGCCGGGCTTTCATTTTTCGACAGCAAAGGAAGAATCTCCTCCGGCGTCAGCAACTGCAGGGTCACCTGATTGGGCAGGCAGATAATCATATTCCCAAGGATCCGGTCTTTCCGGTTCTCCATCGTGACAAGGCCTTCATCAATACAGTCATGGTTTTCACAGGTGGAGGATTCCATATAAACCCCTTCCGGCGTCAGATGGATGACATTTTCCGTAAAGGTTCCGTCCGTCCGAAGCTGGGTCAGCGGGAAAACATAGTCCTCCTCATCCGGCAGGGGAAGAAAACCCATCTGGGTTGCGGTGGTTACGAGAACATATCCTCTGGCCGGAACCGGCGTAGCGGCAGGAGCAGCATCTTCAGAAGGGGAAAACGGGCTGCCAGCGATCTCTTCCGGTGCAGCCGCGGGCACAGGAGTGCTCTGCGCAGAAGCAAAGGAAAAAGGGAAGAACAGGAGCATGGCCAGAGCAAGGGAACACGAAAAAAAACGATTCATCGGGGCGGGAATCCTCCTTCCGGCAATTTCCGGAGAGCATGAAGCACATGCCGGGCAACAAGCCCGGTCAGAACGCCGACCGCGGCCCCCAGTCCGATCAGAACGGGGAGGTATATGGTCAGCAGCTGCGGCGTCCGCAGCACCCGGGCAGCCATCAGTACCTGGCCGATATTATGGGAGACCGCTCCGGACATGGAGACGCCGATGATCCCCCAGTCCGGGTATCTCCGGATCAACAGGAAGAAAACCAGCGCGGCCAGCCCTGCCAGACCGATCAGCCAGACACAGAGGAGCATCTGGCCTCCGGGAGCGGAATTGCGGGAAAGAAGGAGCGTATCGCTGAGAAACGCCGCAATGCAGACAATGATGATGCTGAGAGTTGGATTTTTCCGGGCTGCAAGCATCACCGCCAGACTCAGAATTCCGCCGGACAGGCTATACAGAATCGCGCTGAGGGATCCGAAAAGAAAGCCGGAAAGCATCACCTTGGCAAACATCAGCAGAACGGAAGCCTTCCAGTCCAGCAGATATACCGCATAGAGCAGCACCGTATTGGCCAGACCGAGCTTCAGCCCCGGAACGCCGCCGGAGAGCAGTGCGCTGAGAGGAACTGCCCTGTCCAGCAGGCCCAGCACCAGCATCAGCGCAACACAGAGGCTGAACAGGGCAACCATACGGGTGGTGCTTTTCAAGGCCGGGATCATCCTTTCAAAACTATACTCAGATAATTATATGCTTTTTCAGAAACTGTTTCAAGATGTATGCTGTAAAGGTCACGGCTTACGCATGAACGAGCTTCGAGATTACCTTCTCCAGATAAGCATCATCGTAAGCGCAGTGTCTACGGCGCCGGGCTACTGACATTTTGTCATCCATGTTTTTCAAAATATTCAGTGTAATATGACG
>JAFRGU010000208.1 GCA_017433675.1 Clostridia bacterium | reverse complement strand
TCCCTGTTCATGATCTGCTCAGTCATCAGGCCGTCCTTCTCTCCACAAACCATCTTCCCAGATTGCACCCGGTCACCGTGGCCGCCCGCTCAAAGAAAAGATAGCTCTGTTTTCCCCCGATCCAGATGGTGTACCGGTCTCCCTGTCCCCCGGCCTTCATGGCAGGGGCCGGACGGATATCGGTGACTCTGTCAATCTCATATTTCTCCCCGTCTTCCCAGATGATGATGTGCGGGAGCATCCGTCCGTTTTCATCAAAGCGCACATCTACGGGAACATAAACCTTGATGGGCTTGCTCTCAGTCAATTTGAGCCTCCTTCATCAGTCACTGTTGTTGATCTTTTTCAGGAAATCGCCGTTGCAGATCATCATGGGATGAATGGAGTATCCCTGATTTTTCAGCACGCGGAATTTGAAATCCAGCAATTCCGGCGGCACTCCCAGGGTACTGGCTGCGCCGAAAAAAGTCATGTCCTGGTTCAGCAGCTCCAGAACCTCTTCTGTGTCCAGCATCAGTTCCGCCGCAAACACATTCGCCTCATATTCCGTACTGTCTTTCATGCCAAACAGATCGAAATCATGAAAGCCGCGAAGCTCCGCCAGTTTCTTATGAAGCACCACATGTCCGATTTCGTGCGCAAGGACAACGCGCTTCAGTCTGGCATTCAGTTTGGAATTCAGCACGATGACCGGGATTCGGCATTTGATAATGCTCATGCCTTTGAAATCCTCCGCGCTCATCGGAGTATCAAGTTCCACGACCTGGATCCCCATGTACGCGCACAGGCGAAACAGGTCATTTTCCTGATACTTGCGTTTGATCGCTGCAACGGTAGCTGAAATCGCTTCATAGTTAATCATTCAGCGCCCTCCTGTAATCGGAAGCAGTCAGGATTCATCATCTGACTTCCGAAGGGACTTCGGAGTGTACTTCTTCTGCGCTTCCGTCTTCGCGGTCACATAGGCCGTCATGATTGCTTCAAAGAAAGCGTCCTTGTCTTCCTGCGGGATATCGCCGCCGGCAAAGAAAGCGCTGTTCCGGTCTAGGAGCTCTGCCGCTTCGCGGGCGCCTTTGGCCCCGAACCGGTCCCGCGCCATGTTGATGCTGTCTTCGCGCGCCCTGCCTTCGTCCGGATCGGTGCTTTCGTCATCCGTGAGATAGGCAGCCGTGACATTCAGAGCGCCGGCCAGTTTGCGAAGGACATTCCTGCGGGGAATTGAGTTGCCGTTCTCGTAGGCAAAAATGGAGCGGCGGGAGACGCCGGTCTTTTCTGCCAGCTCGGTCTGGCTGATATGGGCCTTCTCTCTTGCAGTCCTGAGCTTTTCCGGGAATTTTTCCATGGTGCCCTCCATATCTGGGAAAAAATTTTTTCAAACTTCCCAATTCGTCTTGACTGCCCGTCGATCATTTGCTACAATCTGTCCTGCCTCGGCGGGAAGTTGACTTGATTATACTTCCCACTTCAGAGGATGTCAATAGAATTTTGGGAAGTTTTTGCATTTTCTTTGGGGAGGTGATCCCGGTGCCGCTGGAAACTCTCATTCTTCACAGCGACCTCAATTGCTACTATGCCAGCGTGGAGATGAATGAACATCCGGAACTTCGCGGGAAGAAGATTGCCGTCTGCGGCTCCACGGAGAACCGGCACGGCATCGTCCTGACGGCAAGCTACCCCGCGAAGCGTTCCGGGGTAAAGACCGGGATGGCGAACTGGCAGGCCCGGCAGGCCTGCCCGGATCTGATCATGGTTGAGCCCCATTATGATCTGTATCTCCATTACAGCCGGATCGTCCGCGCGATTTACCGGCGGTATGCTGAAGACATCGAACCCTTCGGGATGGATGAGAGCTGGCTCTCTGTTCCCTGCTGCGGCAGCGTGGAGCGGGACGGGCGGAAAATCGCGGAGGAAATCCGGAAAACGGTCCGGGAGGAAACCGGCCTGACAGTCAGCGTCGGGGTCTCCTTCAGCAAGATTTTTGCCAAGCTCGGCAGCGATATGAAGAAGCCGGACGCGGTCACCGTGGTCAGCCGCGGCAATTACAGGGATACGGCATGGAAGCTCCCCGTGTCCGATCTCCTGTATGTCGGCCCGGCGACGACGCGGAAGCTGCTGAAATACAGCATCCGCACCATCGGCGATCTGGCACGGACGGATCCGGCCTTTCTGCTCGCCCGGCTGGGAAAAAACGGGCTCATGCTCTGGCGCTTTGCCAACGGCGAAGACGGGGCGAAGGTGATGCCGCAGGAATATGTTGCGCCGGTGAAGTCCATCGGCCACGGCACGACCTGCGTCCATGATCTGGAGTCCGATTATGAAGTCTGGCAGGTGCTGTATGAACTGGCCCAGGACGTGGGCCACCGTCTCCGGAAGCATGGGATCACCGCGAAAGCGGTTCAGCTCTCCGTTCGGGACAGGGATCTGGGGTGGTATCAGTATCAGATGCCGTTGGCCTGCCCCTCCCGCAGTCCCTATGAGATCTCGCTGGCCGCCTGGGCCCTCTTCCGGGATCGGTACAGGTGGCCGAAACCCGTCCGGGCCCTGACGGTCCGGGGCATCAGTCCGGTGCCGGAGGGCATCCCGGTGCAGACAGATCTGTTCAGCGATTTTGTACAGCGGGAGAAGCGCAGGAAAGTCGATGACGCGGTGGACGACCTTCGTGCCCGCTTTGGAACCCGGATCATCTTCCCCGCCAGCCTGCAGGGCCATCTGCCGCTGGCGCAGGACCGGTGCGAAACGGTTCCGATGCCGAACCCGATGTACCAGTAAAAAGGCTCGTCGGAAGCACTCCGATAAGCCGAGTGGGAGGTTGTTTCATCATGGCAAACCGGAAAATTCAGGATCCGGACAGCAGGATTTCCGAACCGCAGGTCAGCGTTCCGCGGAAGGATGCGGAGATGATTCGGAAGATTCACCGGATTCTGAGGGCGGGAAAGAATGTGGAGATAAAGCTGGACTCCTTGGGAACTCCGAAGGTGTTCAGGGTCTCCCGGGAAATCGCATAATCCGTCCGGGAAATCAGACAATACAATAGAGTGTGAAATATTCACTCGCCGGCAGCAATTTCAAGCCCTTCTCCGCGAAGGTGCACAGCGCGAACGGCAAGAAGGTCAACATGCGGGTCAGTGCGAATCTCAAAGCCGACCGGATCACCCAGCTGAAAGATTCCACGACGATTAAGGTCATCGGCGCCATCGGCGACTGGTACAAAATCCAGTATGCTAACGCTATCGGCTACATGCTGAAGAAATACGTCCGCTCCTGATCCGGATGCCGGATCACTATAACCCCGTCGGAAGGAATTCCGGCGGTTTTTTTCTGTTAAAAAGGATTCTGTTCCCTGCGTTGCTCCGTCAGTGGCTTTCTGCTGATTGATCAATTTCATGCTGTCCATAGGAAATGAGTACAACATTCAGGGACAGCTGGGCGGCAGGGCACTTCGTTAAGATCCCCATACTGAGCGATGCAGATGTGAACGAAGTGCCGGTTATGCCTGATTGGATCATTTATCGGATGCAAAGACAATCATACCAGTGGACACAACGTTGTCCGTTAACAATAATCTGTTCATTTCCGGGCAGCAGTTCAGACCATTTCTTTCCGTAACGGTCGATTGCCCAGTCATCCCGGTTAAAGCGCCGCCAGAGTACTGTCCGGCCTTCCCGGTTCAGATACTGTTCGCTGATCGTTCCTTCATCATACATTTCAAAGTCCATAACGCAAACCGTATCATGAAGAACGCCTCCCAGCGTCAGGTCACATCTTCCGGCTACGTCAATAAACGGTTTCTTTTGATTCGTGGTAATCACTGCGCCGTTTCGCTGGATCATCCCCCGGGGTTCCAGGCGGACGGGCGATCCGCAGTTATCATCACCGAACCCCCAATTGTCCATAAAAGCATCGCCGTCCAGGAAAGTGGTGAGGATCCGTTTCTCTCCTTCAATATGTTCTGCGGAAAGAAAACGCGTATAACCGTCCTTTTCCTGCGCAATAAATCGCCATTCTTCCTGGCCGCCGGTTGAAGCACCGACCGCGTCACTCATCGGATCATTTTCAGAGATGACAGGCTGCGGCTGGATCACCCTGGCTGTAATGGATACGCCGTCCAGGCCATGGACACTTGCCGGACCTGTTACCGTCATCTCATAGGCAACATCCAGTTTGCGGGAAGGCAGGTCATACATGCCCCATACCAGTTTTTCTCCAGGCTTTGGAACGATAAACCAGCCCATCATTTCCTCGCAGGTGACGGAAAACGCAGGTTCATCTTTCCAGATAATAGAATAGTCCGGCAGGGTCCTGGGTAAAATCAAATGATTCTGTTTCATCGTAATCTCTCCTTTGGGTGGATAGGGATAGGCTGTACGGAAGCGGTCACGCGCTGCGCTCATCCGGCTCTTGACGGTACCTTCAGGGATTTGAAGCTTTGCGGAAATCTGTTTCTGTGACAGCATTTCCTGATAAAACAGGCGAAGCATGAGCCGGTCCCGTTCCGGCAGAGTATTCAGCGTCTCTTCGACAGCATTATTCTCCGGTAAATCATCAGCCGTCTCCGGCAAATGATCCAGAAGGATCTCCTTTCTCCGGGCTTGTACCCTATACCAGTCCGCGGTTTTTCTTCTGGCAATACCGAGTATCCAGGGTAGAAATGCGTCCGGATTTCGAAGGGCAGAAAAGCCCCGAAAAGCCGCCAGATATGTTTCCTGCAGTATGTCTTCAGCATCTGCAGAACTGCTCAGACGGGATCTGACCCACCGTTCCACTGCCGTCTTGCTGGAAGCAAGCAAAGCTTCGAATTGATCCATCCGCATCACTTCCCATCCGAAGTACTGAAAACCGGTTTTCACTAAAATAGTCGTTCCGGAGCGGCCCAGGGTTCGATTTCAAAAAAATATTTCTGGCCCCCGTTCATGAAGGCCAGAATAGCAGTCCCGGTTTACTGTCAGCCCATTCGCTTCAAATTCAATCGTCAAAAGCTTCCTTTTCGACATGAATGGTTGTGAAAGGTGTCTTTCTCAACTGCTTCGTAAAGATTACGATTCATCCGTTTCTCGAAGTGTTCTTTCAGTTCCAGATTCTTATTCCATTTACCCTGGTCATAATCTCCGTAGCGGCGCTTAACATCAGACATTCGGTCTATGATGTCCATGACCCCCTCGGAACCGGAGATAGCATCACACAACTGGATCAGCAGATCATAATCATCCGGGACAGCTTCCTGCAGTTTTGTTCTGATCAGCTCAGTTTCCTCTTCTGTCGTGTCAAAATCGCCGACATACCCTTCGATCTTCATCTCATTGAACGAATGGGTCAGGCAGATTCTGGCAGCGTCCGGATAATCCAGTTTCATCATATAGGAATATCCGTCTGACACATGTCCAAGGTGGCGCTTGCCGAATTTCCTGCCGATATCATGCAGCAAGCCGAGGACATAGGCTTTTTCAGGACAAAGGCCGGAATAAAGTGCGATCTTTTCAGCGCAGTGGGCAGCCGTGCGGCTGTGATCACCCCATGGGCCCGGATTGCACAGCTCCGCCTCGGCCAGAATTTCTTTTGCCTCTTCGGCAGAGGGATATCTTCCTTTGCCGGGATTTGCAATCCGGACAAAGTAGTGATTTTCATCCTGCCCGACAATGCGTCCGCCGTTGTGAAGCATAACTTGGAGGGAAGCCGGGTTGTCCAGATTGACCCGCAGATAGATTTCTTCCTCCGGAACAATACTTTTTGCGGTCTGAACGGTGAGCTTCAGGCCCGCCGTCCCATATCCTTTTCCCCGTTCTTCTTTCCGGATGCTGTATCCGATATGACCGGCGCCTTTCCTGAGGGCTTCCGTCAGATAGTGCCGTATTCTGAATTCTCCGATCAGGCGGCATTCATCCCACAGATAGTAATATGTTTCCGGGACAAACCAATCCGGCATATTTACCGGGTGCTCATAGGAGATCAGTGCCGGCAGCACTTTTTCTTTATACTCATCGAAAGAAACGCCATGATAAGGGTTCGTCAGCCCATTCTCATCCGCAGGCAGTACTGTTGTATATTCCCATTGAGCGGCAGCGTCCTGCACATTGATTTTCCGCAATTCCATTGTCTTTCTTTTAAAGCCGTTGACAGCATATTTGAACAGTTCATTGGAAAATGATAATGACACGATTCCCAGGATCCGACAGTAATCCCCTTCCGCTTTGATGGGGAAGGGGGTGGAACAAATGATTAAAAATCTCTCATGCTCCGCAGATCCGCGGCGATTTCTGTAATTTTGCGGATGGTTTCGTCAATTTCCGCTTCCGTGTTTTCCTCGCCGATGGTCAGCCGCAGGCTGCTCTTGATTTCTTCATCCGTAAGACCGATGGCTTCCAGCACGTGGCTGGGTTCCGTGCTTCCGCTGGTGCAGGCGCTTCCGCTGCTCGCAGCGATGCCGGCCAGATCCAGCCGCAGCAGCATTGCCTCCCCGTCCACGCCGGGAATCGTAACATGCAGGTTCCCCGCCAGCCGGTTCGTCGGGTGTCCGTTGATCCGGATCCCGGAGACGGCGGCCTGCAGGCCTGCCTTCAGCCTTTCCCGGAGCGCGGTCTCCCGGGCAGCCCGCTCCGGAATCCCGGCCGCGGCGATTTCCATGGCCTTTCCCATGCCCGCGATGCCGGCCACGTTCTCTGTTCCCGCCCGCAGCCCCCGCTCCTGGGCGCCTCCATGGATCAGGGGATCGATCCTTGTGCCCTTCCGGATATAGAGCAGCCCCGTTCCCTTCGGCCCGTGGAATTTGTGCGCGCTCAGGCTCAGCAGATCCGCCTGCCATGCATTGACGTCGACGGGCATCGCGCCCATGGCCTGCACCGCGTCCGTATGAAAGGGAATGCCATGCTCCCGGGCGATTTTTCCGAATTCCGCGGTTTGCTGGATCGTTCCGATCTCGTTGTTGGCCGCCATGATGGAAATCAGGATCGTCCCCGGCCGGATTGCCTGCTCCAGGTCCGCCGGCCGGATCCGGCCTTCTTCGTCCGCCGGGAGCCGGGTCACCTCGAATCCCTGCTTCTCCAGCCATTCGCAGGTGCGCAGGATCGCGTGATGCTCGATGGCCGAGGTAATGATGTGATTCCCCTTCCCCCGGTTCGCCGCCGCGATCCCGATCAGCGCCCAGCTGTCGCTCTCGCTGCCGCCGCTGGTGAAACAGATCTCCGGAGGGGTAGCCCCGATGGCTTCCGCCGCCTGCTTCCGGGCCCTGTCCAGAATCCGGTGCGCTTCCCGCCCCGTCGCGTATACGCCGGACGCATTTCCGTAGCTCTCCGTCAGGCAGGGCATCATCGCCTCCAGCACCTCCGGAGAAATGGCCGTCGTCGCCGCGTGGTCCAGATAGATCCGGTTCCTCATGCAGTCTCCTCTTTCACCTGGTTTTATTGTCCGACAGGAATGTCCACGGTCGCCGTAACGGGTTCCGCGGCGCCCAGCGCCCTGCAGGTCGCGGTGATCACGGTGCCTTCCGCTGCAGTCTTGCTGATTTTGATCTGTCCCTTGGCGCTGATGGTGGCGATATCCTCGCCCACATTCAGGGACCACTCCACAGCTTTGTTCCCGGCCTTCTTCGGGCTCATCGCCGCCGTGACCGTCACCGTGCCGCCCGCCTTTGCTTTGCCCTTCACCGTCAGCTCCACGCTCTCCACCGGGACCAGTACGGAAACGTTCACCTTCGCGCTCTTGCCGCCGGGCTCCTTTACCGTGACGACGGTCTTCCCGGCCTTCAGCGGTTTGATTGTCGCGGTTCCGTCTTCGCCCGCGGTGATTTCCGCGATGCCCTCCGGCTTGGCCGTCCAGGTGAGGCCCAGCGGCGGCACGGTATCGGGATTCAGCGCTGCCTTCACGTTTTCCTCGCGGGTCTCCCCTGCATAGAAGGTCAGCGTCTTCGGCTCCGCGGCCAGCCCCTTCAGGGCCGGAATCACGGTCAGGGGGTAGCTGGCGCTGGTATGGAAGATGGGAGAGGCTGCGACGACCTCGACGTTCATCACCCGGTCGACGTTCTTATCAGCGGTGACGCTGCCCTTCTTGTCAACCTTCACGTGCTCCGCCGGCGCCTTCGTCTCCGCGTCCACAACAGACCATTCCACCGTATCGTTCTTTGCCTTCTTGTTCACCCGGTCCGTGTTGGCGAACGCCGCGGACAGCTGCAGCTTCTTGCCGCCGCTCAGGGTTGCCGCGTCCCCCTTCGCGCTCAGGGCGATCTCTCCGTCCGCCGTGGTGATGGATGCTCCGGCCGGATCGTAGGTAAGCTGCTCCGCCATCCGGCGCATGTCGCCGAGGGTGATCCGGGGCAGATCCTCCCAGGTCGTCTCGTTTTGGGCAGTCACGGCGAACCGGATCCGGATGATCCGGTTGTTCCGGGTATAGAACACGCCGCCCACCGGGAAGTCCACCTGGCTGCTCGGAGCCCGCAGCACAATCAGATGGGCCGGATGCCCGTCGACCATGACAGTTTCCTGTTCGACTTCCTCCGGACCGTTGATCTCCATATTGTACAGAACAAGGTCATACATCCGCGCCGCAGCCTCCGGATCCTCCGTAAACTCAGCAAGCGTGTTATAAATCTTGTAGTCAAAATACAGGTAATACGGCGCTTCCTCATCCGTTGTCATGTAGGAGAAGTCGCTGGGCCTGCCGGAATACTCAAATCGGTTTTCATCCGCCGGTACGGGAACCGAAAAGCCCTCGCCCAGCGTTTCCGTGCGGAAGCTTTCCTCCGCGAGGATGCCTGCTTCGCTGTTTCCGGCCGGATCGGTGCTTTCCGCGTCGGCTGGTTCCTCACCGGTCTCCGTGCTCTGGACCGTTTCTGCCGCTTCCGGACTCCCGGTATCCTCCGCATCCGCCGTGCAGAACATGCAGGTGCATACCAGTGCCATGCACAGCGCGATCATCACCAGCAACCGTCTTTTCATTTTCGTGCTCTCCCTTTACTTACCTGTGCGTTTCTCCGCACTGTTTTTGTCGATTATATCACAGGATCCGCGCTTTGACTACCCGTTTCCCTGCACGCCGGCTGCTGACTCCGGGCAATCCTTCCATGTCCGGTCCGGCTGGAAACACGGTCCGGCCGGAGAAAATCCGTTCAGTCTATTGTGGATTTCGGTCTCCCGGCATATAATAAAAGGCAGCGAAACACCCGCGCACCGATGCGCTGCGCCGGCTGCTTCCCGCTGTATCCTGCCATAATGCTGAAGAACAAAGGATGTGATTGTCCGTGAGGCTGAACGAACTGACCCCCGGTAAATCCGCCCGCATCGAATCGGTGGGCGGTGAAGGCGCGCTGCGCCAGCATTTTCTCGATATGGGGGTCATTCCCGGTGCGGAAGTCACGATGATGAAGTTCGCCCCCATGGGCGATCCCATGCAGCTGCTGATCCATGGATATGAGCTGACCCTGCGTCTGGCGGATGCGGAGCAGATCGTGATCGTTCCGCTGGAAAGGTCTTCGGATGCCGCCGCTGAAAAGAAAAAGCGGCAGCGCACGGATCATCCCGGTTTGGGCGAGGAAGGCAAATTCCATCCAAAGGGCAGCGGAGATCCGCTGCCGGAAGGCACAATCCTGACCTTTGCCCTGGTGGGAAACCAGAACAGCGGCAAAACCACCCTCTTTAATCAGCTGACCGGCGCCAGTCAGCACGTGGGAAATTTCCCGGGCGTCACGGTGGACCGGAAGGACGGCGTCATCCGGGGCCACAGCGACACGCTGATTACGGATCTGCCCGGGATCTATTCCATGTCCCCCTATTCCAGCGAGGAACGGGTTTCCCGGAATTTTGTGCTGGAGGAAAAACCCAAAGCCATCATCAACATCGTGGATGCCACCAATATTGAGCGGAACCTGTATCTGACCATGCAGCTCCTGGAGATGGGAATCCCCATGGTTGTCGCGCTGAACATGATGGATGAGCTGCGCGGCAATGGCGGAACGGTGGACGTAAATACCATGGAGGCCATGCTGGGCGTGCCCGTCGTCCCCATCTCCGCCGCGAAGAACGAAGGTGTGGACGAGCTGGTTCGCCATGCGGTTCATATCGCAAAGTATCAGGAGAAGCCCCTCCGGCAGGATTTCTGCGGGGCGGAAGATCATGGCGGGGCCGTTCACCGGGCGCTGCATGCGGTCTGCCATCTGATTGAGGATCATGCCGTTCAGGCGGACCTTCCCCTGCGCTTTGCCGCCGCCAAGCTGATCGAGGGGGATACCCTGATCTCCGATCAGCTCCGGCTGGATCAGAATGAGAAGGAAATGCTGGAGCACATTGTGCTGCAGATGGAAAAGGAACGCGGTCTGGACCACAGTGCAGCCATGGCCGGCATGCGCTTTGACTTTATCCGGAAGGTCTGTGATGCCTCTGTCATCAAGCCGCTGGAAACCCGGGAGCATATCCGTTCCCGGAAGATTGACACGGTCCTGACGGGAAAATATACGGCAATTCCGGTGTTTATCGGCATCATGGCGCTGGTGTTCTATCTGACCTTCTTCCTCATCGGCCCCTTCTTCCAGAACCTGCTCCAGAGCGGGATCGATGCCCTGGCCGCTCTCGCGGAGCGCGGAATGCAGGCTGCGAACGTCAATGAGGCCATCCAGAGCCTGGTGCTCAGCGGCCTTTTCGAAGGCGTGGGCACCGTGGTCAGCTTCCTGCCCATTATCGTGATCCTGTTCTTCTTCCTCTCCATGCTGGAGGACAGCGGTTATATCGCGCGCGTTGCCTTCGTGATGGATAAGCTGCTTCGCCGCATCGGCCTCTCCGGCCGTTCCATCGTGCCCATGCTGCTGGGTTTCGGCTGCACGGTGCCTGCGGTCATGTCGACCCGGACCCTGCCCAGCGAGCGGGACCGGCGCATGACGATTCTGCTGACGCCCTTTATGTCCTGTACCGCCAAGCTGCCGATTTACGGCTTCTTTGTCAATGCCTTCTTCCCCGGCCTGTCCTGGCTGATCAT
>JAFRGU010000207.1 GCA_017433675.1 Clostridia bacterium | reverse complement strand
GGTGTTCTATCTGACCTTCTTTCTCATCGGCCCCTTCTTCCAGAACCTGCTCCAAAGCGGGATCGATGCCCTGGCCGCCCTCGCGGAGCGCGGAATGCAGGCTGCGAACGTAAATGAGGCCATACAGAGCCTGGAGCTCAGCGGTCTTTTCGAAGGCGTGGGCACCGTGGTCAGCTTCCTGCCCATTATCGTGATCCTGTTCTTCTTCCTCTCGATGCTGGAGGACAGCGGTTATATCGCGCGCGTTGCCTTCGTGATGGATAAGCTGCTCCGCCGCATCGGCCTTTCCGGCCGCTCCATCGTGCCCATGCTGCTGGGTTTTGGCTGCACGGTGCCTGCGGTCATGTCGACCCGGACCCTGCCCAGCGAGCGGGACCGCCGCATGACGATTCTGCTGACGCCCTTTATGTCCTGTACCGCCAAGCTGCCGATTTACGGCTTCTTTGTCAATGCCTTCTTCCCCGGCCTGTCCTGGCTGATCATTACGGGGCTGTATATCCTGGGCATCATCACCGGCATTCTCGCGGCCTTCCTCTTCAAGCATACGCTCTTCAGGGGCGAGGCGGTGCCCTTCGTCATGGAGCTGCCCAATTACCGGATTCCCGGCGCGCGCAATGTCGGCCAGCTGCTCTGGGAAAAGAGCCGGGACTTCCTGCACCGGGCGTTCTCCGTCATTCTGATCGCCACCATCGTGGTCTGGTTCCTCAGCCATTTCAGCTTCCGCTTTAATCTCGTTTCGGATCAGCGGGAAAGCATGCTGGCGGCCATCTCCGGCATTGTCGCGCCGGTTCTGAAGCCGATCGGCCTGGGAGACTGGCGGATCGTGACCTCCCTGGTCAGCGGCTTCATGGCTAAGGAGAGCGTGGTTTCCGTCATGGAGACGCTGTTCAGCGAGGGCGTCGCCTCCATCGGGGCCCTGGCGGGCGTTTCCATGCTGGTCTTCAGCCTGCTCTACACGCCCTGCGTGGCGGCAGTCGCTTCCATCCGCCGGGAGCTGGGGCGGAAATGGTCCATTTCCGTCGTCCTCTGGCAGTGCGCGGTCGCCTGGCTCATGGCGCTGATTGTCCGGCTGATCGGACTGGCTCTGGGGCTTGGTTGATCCGGTCTTCGTCCGGTCTGAAAGGAATGCTTCATGAATATTTGGGACATCCTGATTCTGGTGCTTATTGCCGGGGCGGTCGTTCTTGCCCTCCGCAGGATATTCACCCGGAAAAAGCGGAGCTGCGCGGGTTCCTGCGCATGCTGTTCCGGCTGTCCGGGCTGTTCCCCGAAAGAGGGTTCCCGTTCCGTTTCTCCGCGGAAATGACGGAGCCGGGCCTGTGCCGCACAGCAGCGGAGCCGAAGCCCGCTTAGGTTTCATGGGGTTGTATGCCGGCTTTTTCCCGGTTCCGTGCCGACATGGGAGTGCTGAACACGAAAAAAGGAGGCTGAAGGGATTGATGCGAATCGGAAAACGAATCACAGCCGGCCTGCTGGCTCTGCTGCTGGTCCTGACGGGCTCCGCGGCTTCCGCCGATACCATATTCAGTTTTTCCGATGAAAAGGTTGCCAGCCGGAAAGCCCTCGAGGTCTTTCGCCTCTGTGCCTTTTATCCGGAATACGGCTCCGGGGAGGAAGAG
>JAFRGU010000206.1 GCA_017433675.1 Clostridia bacterium | reverse complement strand
TTTCAGGAGGAGAGCAGCATGGAACTGGATCTGATCCGGAGCGCGGATCCCCGGGTGGCGGAAGCGATCGAACAGGAGCTGAACCGCCAGCGGACGCATATTGAACTGATCACCAGCGAGAACTTTGTCTCCCCCGCCGTCATGGCGGCGATGGGATCGTGCCTGACCAACAGGTACGCCGAAGGATACCCGGGCAAGCGCTATTACGGCGGCTGCCAGTACGTGGACGTGGTGGAGAATCTGGCAAGGGACCGGGCCTGCCAGCTCTTCGGCGCGGAGCATGCCAATGTTCAGCCCCACAGCGGAGCCCAGGCAAATATGGCCGTGTATTTTGCCATGCTGAAGCCCGGAGATACGATTATGGGCATGAGCCTTTCCCACGGCGGTCACCTGACCCACGGAAGTCCCGTCAACATGAGCGGCGCTTACTTCCATTTCGTTCCCTACGGGGTGGACAGCGGATCCGAGGTCATTGATTATGATGATGTCCGCTGCATTGCGCTGGAGTGCCGTCCGAAGATGATCGTCGCCGGCGCCAGCGCCTACCCCCGGATCATCGATTTTGAACGTCTCCGCGCCATCGCGGATGAGGTTTCCGCCCTCCTGATGGTGGATATGGCGCACATTGCCGGGCTTGTGGCCACGGGGGAACATCCAAGCCCTGTTCCCTTCGCGGACTTCGTCACCACGACCACCCATAAGACCCTCCGCGGGCCGCGGGGCGGCATGATCCTTTGCCGGGAGGTCTATGCGAAAGCCATTGACAAGGCCATCTTCCCCGGCACCCAGGGCGGTCCTCTGGAGCACGTCATCGCCGCCAAGGCCGTCTGTTTCGGCGAAGCGCTGCAGCCCGCTTTCCGGGATTATCAGCACCAGATTATTCTGAATGCCAAGGCGATGGAAGCCGCCTTCCGGGAGGAAGGGATCCGGATGGTTTCCGGCGGTACGGACAATCATCTGATGCTGCTGGACTTCACCGGCTCGGAGATGACCGGCAAGCAGATGGAAGCGCTGCTGGATGCCGCCAATATCACCGCCAACAAGAATACCGTGCCCAATGAGACGCGCAGCCCCTTCGTTACCAGCGGCCTGCGTGTCGGAACCCCCGCCGCCACCTCCCGGGGGCTGAAAGAACCGGAGATGGCGCAGGTCGCCCGCTGGATTGCCCGGATCTTCCGGGAGGGCGAAGCCGCCGTGGCGGAGGTAAAAGCCAGTGTGGAGGATCTGATGCGGAATTATCCGCTCTATGCATAATCCAGGTTCTTTTCCGGATTCCCTGTCGTTCGGGGAATCCTTTTTTTGATTTGTCATTTCCATGAAAAAGTGATAAAATATATTTATTACAGAACAGATGCTGCCGGAAGGAGGTGTTTTCGTGTTCCCCTGGGTGCTCGAGGATACTGGTCCTTCCGCCTCCTCTACGATCATCTCCATGGCGCTGATGCTGATCTCCGGCTTCCTGATGACCCGGGTCACGAAAAAGCTGAGGCTTCCCCATGTCACCGGTTATATTCTCGCCGGGATTCTGATCGGTCCCCATGTGCTGAATATGATTCCGGCCCATTTTATCATCAATACCGATTTTCTTTCCGATATCGCGCTGGCTTTCATTGCCTTCAGCACCGGTGAATTCTTCCGTCTTTCCGCGATCCGGAAGAACGGCGTCAAGGTGATTGTGATTACGCTGTTTGAAGCCCTGACGGCTTCCCTCCTGGTTTTCGTGGCGGTGCGCTTTCTGCTCGGCATGGATCTGGCTTTCTCCGCCGTGCTGGCCGCCCTGGCCGCAGCCACAGCGCCGGCTTCCACCATGATGACCATCCGGCAGACCGGCGCAAAGGGGGATTTTGTGGATACCCTGCTGCAGGTGGTCGCTTTTGATGATATCGTGGGCCTTGTGGCCTTTTCCGTCGCCATCGCGGTCGCGGTTTCCGCCTATTCCGGCTCGGGCTTTTCCTTCTCCGCCATGCTGCTTCCCATCCTGTCCAATCTGGGCGTTCTGCTGCTGGGAGCCTTCTTCGGTGTGCTTCTGAAGGTTTTTCTGCAGAACCGCTCCTCCAAGGATAACCGGCTGATCATCTCCATTGCCCTGATGTTCGCGTTCTGCGGGATCTGCACAGTTCTGGAAATCAGTCCGCTTCTGGGCTGCATGGCCATGAGCACCGTTTACATCAACCTCACGGAAGACGAGCGCCTTTTCCGCCAGCTGGGATATTTTTCCCCGCCGATCCTGCTGATGTTCTTCGTCCGCTCCGGCATGAGCTTCGATCTGTCATCCGTCCTTTCCAGCGGCGGAACCATCGGCGCTGCGCCGCTGCTGGTGGTGGGCATCGTATATTTCCTGACCCGGATTCTCGGAAAATACGCCGGCGCCTGGTCCGGGTGCGCCCTGGTGAAAAAGAGCCGGAAGGTCCGGGATTATCTGGGCCTCGCCCTGGTGCCTCAGGCCGGGGTCGCCATCGGCCTGGCCGCTCTGGGCGCCCGGACGCTGGGCGGGGAAACCGGCCGCGCCCTGCAGACCATTATTCTCGCCTCCAGCATTCTTTATGAACTGGCCGGTCCGGGGCTGGCGAAGCTGAGCCTGTATCTTTCCGGGTCCTACAGCACGCAGCTGGAGGAGATTGTCCAGGTCGCTGAAACCGATGAGTCCGGGAGGCCGAAGTCGGAAGCCCAGAAGCTGATCGAGCGGGTGGACGCCATCCAGAGGGAGCTGGCCGCCCAGCGGGACCCCAGCGAGGAAGAAAAAGCCTTCACGGAGGAAGCCGTCCGGCATTATGAGGAAATGCTCAGCAGGCAGGCTGCTTCCGGGATTGAACGGCGTTTTAAAGGAGGTCGCTATTTCAGATGAACCAGTCAGTAATAGATCCCCTTGTCGGTCTGATTGGAAACTGGGCAGCCGAAATCAGCCTCAGTTCCATCCTGCTGCGGATCGGCCTTTCCGCGCTGCTCAGCGCCGTCATCGGTACGGAACGTTCCAACAAGCGGCACTCTGCCGGTCTGCGGACCTTTATGCTGGTCTCCCTGGCGGGAACCATCGCCATGATGGTGGATCTCTGGCTGTATTACCGGCTGCAGACCGGCTTCTTCCTGCTCAGCGTCGCAGCTGTGGTCTCGACCACCATGATCGCCACCAATTCCCTCTTCATCTCCTCCCGGAACCAGATCAAGGGGATCACCACGGCCGCCGGGCTGCTGGTCTGCTGTTTCCTGGGAATCAGCCTGGGCGCGGGGCTGTATACCCTGACGGCGGTGGCTGCCGTGGCCATGCTGCTCTGCCTCTCCTGGCTCCCCCGGCTGGAAATTCTCCTGAAGGACCGCTCCAACCACTTTGAAGTTCATCTGGAGCTGACCAGCGGCGCCCATCTGCGGGAATTTGTGACGACCATCCGGCGGCTGGGGCTGAAGATCGACGATATCGAGACAAATCCGGCCTATCTGAATTCCGGCCTCAGCGTGTATTCGGTCGCCATCTCCATCACCCGGGCCGAATTGAAAAAGTTTAAAACCCACAAGGAAATCATCGATGCCCTCGCTACGCTGGAATATGTCTCCCATATCGAGGAAATCTGACATCCCTCACATCATCAGAAAAACCGTCTTTCCATTTCATCTGAAAACCCCGCGGCGCATCTGCCGCGGGGATCCTGATATCTGTGCGTTTTTTCCGGGAAATCCTGTGCTTATTCCGCCAGGGTGATCTGCAGCGCATTGGCGCAGAGGGAGGGCAGCTTCTCCGGCAGGGAGACCAGCAGCAGCCCCATTTCCTGTTTCCAGGCCACGCTTTCAGCCCCCAGCAGCCTCACATCGGCGATCCGCCGGTCACTGAAGCTCCGCAGGACGGCGGTCTCGCCGCCCCGGGCGCCCAGCATAAAGGCATAGACCTTTCCATCCTTCTGCGTAAAGCGGTAATCGCTTCGGTTCCAGTCCGTCTTATCCTCCCGGAATCCCTCGATCCGGACCCGGGTTTCTCCCTCTCCGAACACCTGCCACGGCCGGGTTCCGTAAATGGCCTCCCCGTTGATGGCGAACCAGTCTGCCAGCCGATCCAGGATATAATCCGCTTCCCCGTCGATGGTGCCGTCGGGCCGCTGCAGGATGTTCAGCAGCATGACACCGTTCTTGGATACGATATCCACAAGCATTTCGATAATCTGCTCCGGGGATTTATAGGGACTGTGTACGTCGTAGAACCAGTTTCCGATGCAGGTGTCCGTATGCCATGGCTCCGGCATGATGCCCGGGAGCTGGCTCTTTTCGATATCCAGCACGCCCACGCTGTAGATCTCCGGCCGCCGGTCCTTCTGCAGATACACGGCCTGATTGCTTCCGTGTTTTCCGATGGAGGTGTTGTAAAGCTTCGCCACCGCCTGCAGCCCCGGGGCATAGTCCGCTTCCCGGATTGCCGACTGCTCCACCCCCATCCAGTGGTCTCCGAAGGGCAGCGCCCCGTCTGTGTAGAGGATTTCCGGCCGGAAGCGCTCGATCATCTCACTTACGCACTTCAGCCAGTATTCCTGGAATGAACGGTTCTTCGTATACCAGGGGAATATCTCCTGGGGATTCTCTGTCCCGTGCTCCTGGTTTGCGTGATAAAAATCCTGCCATGCCGGGTCATTCCCGTCGTAGGGCACCCCGGCATACGGCCCGGTCCGGTCGCAGCCCTTGTTCACCCGCCACCAGGAGAAGGAGGCTCCCAGGTGTTCGCTGAGCCCGAAGGGCATTCCCTTCGTGTCCGCCGCCGCTTTCCACAGGGCGAGAATGTCCCGGCGCGGCCCCACGTTGACGCTGTTCATCCGGTTTATCATCGAATCATAGTTGAAAAAATGGTCATGGTGGGTCGCCTGGGTCATCAGGTACCTGGCCCCCGCCCGGTAATATTTCTCGATCAGCCCCTGCGGGTCGAACTTTTCCGCCTTCCACAGGGCGCAGATATCCTTGTATCCGAAGCTGGACGGATGACCGTAGTGCCGCAGGTGGTATTCATACTGGGGCGTACCCTGGATATACATGTTCCGGGCATACCAGTCCCCGAACATGGGTACGCTCTGCGGCCCCCAGTGGCTCCAGATCCCGAATTTCGCGTCCCGGAACCATTCCGGAGCGCGGTAGGTACGCAGGGAATCAAAGGTTGCTTCAAATTGCGGATGCATGCTGGCGATCTCCTTTCTGTTTCGTGATGCCGGATCATTTCATGTCCCGAGGGGCTCTTTTTTGGGTGTTCCCGCCTTCCGCGGATACTTTCCGGGGGTTGTTCTGCTTTTGACAGCCGGCAGAATCCGGTGATCCCAGTCCCGGCCGGCCAGCGGGCAGGGAATCGCAGGCTGCAGTGTCCCGCCGAGGAGAAAAGCCGCCCGCCGTCCGCTTTCCATCTCTTCTTCCACAGCGGGACCTTTCCAGCAGAGCATTTTTCCTCCCACCCGGACGTAAGGCAGCAGCAGCTCGCTCAGCACGTTCAGCGGCGCCACCGCCCTCGCGCAGGCTGCATCAAAGCGCTCCCGCAGATCCGTCCTCCGGGCGCCGTCCTCCGCCCGCGCATGGACAATTTCGATGTTCCCGGCCCCGGTTGCATCGGCCACCGCCTGCAGGAAGCTCAGCCGCTTCCGCTGGCTGTCCAGCAGCACCACCCGGATGCCGGGCTTCGCCAGGGCGATCGCCATGCCGGGGAATCCCGCGCCGGTCCCCACATCGATGATCCTTTCCGCGCCGGCCAGCAAATCCGTCTTCAGTACCGTCAGGCTGTCCAGGAAGTGCCGGTCCAGCAGGTCCTCCTCCCCTTCCACAGCGGTCAGATCCATTCTTCCGTTCCATTCCTGCAGCAGGTCCAGATAGATCCGGATCCTCTCCGGCAGTTCCGGCGCAAAGGGGATCCCGTTCGCTTCCAGCCGTTCAGTGATTCTTTCTGCTCTCATGGAGTTTTCCCCCGCCTCATCCCCGGCCCAGCAGCTTCATGCCCCAGTATTTCACCCAGCTGAGCGCCTCCCGGGCATGGTTTTTCAGCCAGTATTCCGGCTTGCAGGGGGCTCCGAGGCCCGCGGCCCGGAATCCCTGGTCTCCGGCCAGGGCCATTGCCCGGGGCAGGTGATAGTCGCTTGTCACGATCAGCACCTTCCGGATCCCCTCCCTTTCCTTCAGCAGCCCGGCGGCATTCCGCAGATTCTGGTTCGTGTTGTAGGAGTCCGGATCCGGCAGGATCATCTCCTCCGGCACCCCCCGGGCCGCCAGATAGTTCTTCATGGCCTCCGCCTCAGGAAGAGGCTCGTCCTTCCCCTGGGCGCCGCAGGTCACAATGGGCACCTGCTTCGCCTGCCAGGCCTCCAGCGCCGCATCCAGGCGCCACTGCAGCTGGGTGTTGGGTTCCCCGTTCAGCAGCACCTGGGCGCCCAGCACAATGATGGCATCATAGTCCTTTTCCATGTTTGCCAGCGGGATGGCGGCCGCCTTCTCCCGGATCACCACGTATCCGATCAGCCCGGCGTAGCAGAGTATGCCTGCCAGGATCAGGCTCCGCACGGCCTTCAGCCATCCCCTTCCCGTTCTCCTTTTGCTCATTCTTTTCCCTTCCGTCAGACGCCGTGCCCCCGGGCGCCGAATTCAATGTCCCCGTGCTGCGCCATGCTGTAGGAATTGGCGCCCGCAATGATCATGTGATCCAGCAGCGCAATCCCCACCCCGTTCAGCAGCCGCTGCAGCTGCAATGTAGAGGCGATATCCTCCGCGGAGGGCGCGCAGGTTCCGCCGGGGTGGTTGTGGCAGAAAAAGACGCTGTGGGCGTTATAGTTCAGAGCGGTTTCCATCACGAGCCGCGGATATGCGGATACCTCGCTCAGGGATCCTTCGGAAATCCGCCGGCTCCCCAGCACGCGGCACTGGGCATTGACGCAGATGACCCAGAATGTTTCGACCCGCCGTCCCATCTGGATCTCCTTGCAGAAGTATTCCAGCTCACGGCGGTTGGAAATCTGCTTCGGATCCTGCATTTCGCATTTCAGCACGACCCGGGTGATCGGCAGCATCATGGACAGGAATGTTGCCTGCTGCTCTCCGATCCCCCGTACGCTCTTCAGCTGCTCCGGTCTGGCCTCGAACACGCCTTTCAGATTCCCGAAGGTTTCCAGCAGGTCCTTGGCCGTGTCCTTCATGTCTTTCCGGGGAGCCCCGAAAGTCAGCAGCAGCTCCAGCACCTCATGGTCGCTGAAGCCCTCGAAACCCTGATTCTCCCGGAAGCGCTCCCGCAGCCGCGCCCGGTGCCCCGCGTTCCGGTTGATATTCTGCGCCGCTTCTCCGTCCGCTGCGGCCGCCTCCGCTGCGTCCCCCTCATGCATTTCGGTCTTCCCTGCATCCCTGCGCCCGGGCTGGATGTACCAGTATTCCCCGTCTTCCAGGATACCGGGCAGCTCCCGGCGCAGTTGCTTCCTGCTGTTGGCCATGGCCATTCTCCTTTTCCCTTTCCGGTCAGATGCCGTAATACTTCCAGATATCCAGGCACGCCTGCCTTTCGTTCGATCCCAGGGGCGTGAAGGCGCGCCGGTAAACAGCCCGGATCTGGGCCGGACTCAGCGTCATGGGATGGTTGCTCAGGCGCTCCGCGTTGACAGAGGAAGCCAGCCGGTCCAGCATCTCTTCGTTCGGCATCCCGGGAACCGGCATTTCGAGATCGATCAGGATCCCCCGCAGCAGACGGGATCCCATCATTGGCTCTCCAAGCCCCATTTTCTCCGCGAGGTCCGCCATCATGGCATGGGTTTCCCCGTTTTCGACCAGCAGATCCCACAGGATCGGCAGCGTCAAGGCGCATGCGTGCCCGTGCGCCGGCCCCAGCAGCTTTGTAATCTGGTAGCTCATGGCGTGGGCTGCGGTCGTCCGGGTCGTATAGATAGCCTTTCCGCTCTGGTAGCTGGCGTCCATCATCTCTTCCGCTGCGTGCGGATCCCCCGCCAGATATCCCTTCAGGTTGTCCAGCACGCCCCGGAAAGCCAGGAACGCGTGGACCCGGCTGTCCTCCGTTGCCCCCCTGGCCCAGTAGCTTTCGATTCCCTGGCTCAGCGCGTCCAGCGCACAGGATTTTTTATGGTAATCCGGCAGGCTGTCCAGCAGCCCCGCATCCAGGATCACGCCCTCCGGCAGCAGCGCCGGATGGCTCAGGCTCAGCTTCTGTCCGTTTTCATATACCACAGCGGTCGCTGTGGCTTCCGCTCCGCTGCCCGCCGTTCCGGGAATCGCCAGATGCGGAATCCGGCTTTTCCCCTTTGGCCGTCCGGCCCGCTTCTTCAGGTCCCGCGGGCTGGCGATTTTTCCTTCCGTGCCGCCCGTCCCGGAATCCGCCGGAATGTTCAGCCGGTTCGCCTTCAGATCCTCCGTGCTTTCCGCACACATCCAGGCCTTGATCGCCTTGGCCGTATCCATGGCGGATCCGCCGCCGATGGAGATGATGCCGTCGCATCCCTGTGTGCGGTAGATTTCCACACCCGCCTCCGCATCGGCCAGGTCGGGATTGGGGTGGTATCCGGAGAACACCGGCGCCGTCTCCAGCGTCTCTCCGCGCTGCAGCCGGGGAATCAGATGCCTGCTCCCGACAATCAGGGGCCGCCGGATGCCCAGGGCATCGATCATCTCCGCCGCCTTCAGGATGCTGTCCCGTCCGCGGATCACGTTCTGAATCATCGCGTCCCGTACCTCACTTTCCCACGCAGAACTGGCTGAACACCGCGTCCAGCAGCTTTTCATCCACCCGGTCCCCGGTGATTTCTCCCAGTGCCTCCTGCGCTGTCTGCAGATCCGTGGCCGCCAGGTCCGGCGTCCGTTCCCGCACCGTCTCCAGCGCAGCTTCCAGCGCCTGCACCGCCCGCCGCATTGCATCCAGGTGCCGGGGCTGGGTTACGGCCATCCGGTCTGACAGCGCTGTGAACCGGATCAGGTATTCCCGGATCGGCCCGAGGCTTTCCGGCTGCTTCGCCGAGCACCGCAGAACCGTCCGTTTTGTTTCCGGAATCTGCAGCGCCTGAGGCAGGTCGGTTTTATTGATCACAATGGCGGCATTCTCCGGCAGGCTCTCCATCAGCTCCCGGTCCTCCGTCCGCAGCGGTTCGGATCCGTCGAGAATCAGCAGCGTTGCATCCGCCTCCGCCAGGGCTTTCCGGGACCGTTCCACCCCGATCTTCTCGACCGGTTCCTCCGTTTCCCGCATGCCCGCCGTATCCGTCAGCACGACCCGGATCCCGCCGAGATTCATCTCTCCCTGAATCAGGTCCCGCGTCGTGCCGGGGATCGGGGTCACGATGGCCCTTTCCTCCCCCAGCAGCGCATTCAGCAGGCTGCTTTTCCCGACGTTGGGTCTTCCTGCCAGCGTCACCCGCAGCCCCTCCTGAATCAGCCGGGAGGACCGCTCCTGGATCCCCTCCCGCAGGGTCGAGATCAGCTTCCCGATCCGGGGGATCATCTCTGCCGCCCCTTCCTCCTCGCTGATTTCCTCCGGATAGTCGATGCAGGCCGCCAGCCCGGCCTGAATGGCGTACAGATCATCCGCCGCCCGGCGTACGAAGGCGGTCACTCCGCCCTGCATCTGGCGGACCGCCGCCCGGTGCTGCTGTTCTCCCCGGGCACGGATCAGCGCCATCACGGCCTCCGCCCGGGCCAGGTCGATCCGCCCGGCAAGGAAGGCCCGCTTCGTGAATTCTCCGGGCTCCGCCAGCCGGGCACCCCGGTCCAGACAGATTGCCAGCGCCTGCTGCAGCACCCAGCTGCCGCCGTGCAGCTGGATTTCTGCCACGTCCTCCCGGGTGTAGGACCGGGGGCCCCGCATGATGACTGCCATCCCCTCGTCCAGCGTCCGGCCATGATCCGTCAGATATCCGTATGCCATCCGGTGGCTTTCCCAGGCTTCCTCCGGCCGTTTCCCGCTCCGGATAAAAACATTTTTCAGAATTGTTTCCGCCTCCGGACCGCTGATCCGGATAATGCCGATGCCGCCTTCTCCCGGGGCTGTGGCGATGGCGGCAATAGTGTCATTGTGATTCATTTTTCCGGAACTCCTGCTCCCATGGCGTGCAGCCGCACCATCATTTCCGCGGGGTCGGCCGCATGGAACAGCGCTGTGCCCATCACGGCTACGGAAAGCCCTTTTTCGATCAGCCTGGGCAGGTTCTGCTCGTTGATGCCGCCGTCCGCCTCAATTTCTCCGCGGTATCCCATCCGGCGCAGCTCGGCGATCTTGTCCAGCACCGGTTCCTCCAGCTGCTGTCCGCCGAATCCGGGCTCCACCGTCATGGTCAGGATCAGATCCGTCTCTCCCATCCAGGGCGCCACCCTTTCAGTCCCGGTTCCCGGCTTGATGGCCAGCCCGGTCCGGGCACCCCGCCGGTGGATTTCACGCAGCATGGCGCCCGGGTCCCCGTTTGCTTCGGCGTGAATGGTCAGCCGGTCCGCGCCGGCGTCCAGAAAAACGCCGATATATTTTTCAGGCTCATCCATCATCAGATGGACATCCAGCGGCACGGCGGCAATCTCTGCCAGCCTGCGCACGGCATCCGGGCTGAACGCCAGGTTGGGTACGAAATGGGCGTCCATCACGTCGACGTGCAGCCAGTCGCATCCTGCTGCCATCATGCGGCGGGCATCCCGCTCCAGATTCAGGGGATCCGCCGCCAGGATGCTGGGCGCGATCTTGATCATTTTTTTCTCCTTCCGGCTCCCGTGGAGCCATCCGTCTCACCCGTATCGGTTCTTCCAGTTTTCCCGGGCTTCCGCCAGCAGCATCCGGTATCGTTCCCATCTTGCCCGGGATATTTCTCCGTTTTCCGCAGCCTCCGCCACGGCGCATCCGGGCTCCCGGTCATGCACGCACTGACGGAACCGGCATTTCCCCTCGTATGCCCGGAATTCCGGATATCGCTCCTTCATCTCCTCCGGCGGCAGATCCTTTTCCGCCTCCAGCAGGGAAAAGCCCGCCGTGTCCATGACCCGCAGCCCCGCGCCTTCGAGCAGCACCGCGGATCTCGTGGTGTTCCTGCCCCGGGCAATCTTCCGGCTCAGCTCCCCGGTCTCCTGCCGGGTCTCCAGCAGTGCGTTCAGCAGGGTGCTCTTGCCGGCGCCGCTCTGCCCGCTCAGGCAGCACAGCTGCCCGCGCATTGCCTCCCGCAGGGGTTCAAGGCCGCGGCCCTCGAGGGCGGATACCGGGAAAACCGGAATGCCTGCCGGACTGTATTCCGCCGCCAGCTTCGCCGCCAGACCGTGATCCAGGTCTCCCTTGGCCACAGCGATGGCTACCTGCATCCCCTGGGCAAAGGCCCGGGCGATCTGCCGGTCGGCCAGCATCAGGTCCGGCTCCGGCTCCGGAGCCAGTACGAGGATCAGCTTCTCCACGTTGGCCACCGGCGGCCGCAGGCACAGCGTCTTCCGGGGCAGGATGGCCTCAATCCATCCATGCTCCCCCGTTTCCGGCAGATGAAAGCGGACCTCATCTCCCGGCAGCGGAGACAGGCGCTCCCGCCGCAGCTTCTTCTGGGCCCGCAGGACGAATGTCTCTCCCCCGGCGGTCCGCACCGTGTAGAAGCTGCCGATGCCCTGGAGGATCGTCCCCTCTCTGTCTGCTGCTTTTGTTTCTGCCATGTTCCGGCTGCTCCTGGTTTTTCTTTATTCTTCCGACAGATCCAGCCGCTGGATCAGCGATCCGTCCGCATAGGTCATGCAGAGGTAGTCCCGTTCGTCCGGGAATTCGATGGTCACCTTCTGGGTACGCCCGTTCTCCACCGTACAGGTATAGGTCACGAAGGTCCATTCCATTGTGGATCCGATGGCCTGAAGGGTCACCCGGACATTGATATCGCTTTCGCTCTCCGGCAGCGTCACCTCGATGACCCGGCTCCGCTGCTGCGCCGGACAGCGGTAAACGCTGATCGTCACCGGCGTCTGCAGGGTCACCCGGCTTTCCGCCGCGGGATCCTGGCTGGCCACCAGCCCGTGGGCAGCGGGATTCTCTGTGTCGACCCGGTCCAGCCGGGGATTCAGGATCAGCTGGCTGTCCGTCGCCATGTTTTCCGCGTCGGCCAGCGTTGTCAGGCTGAAGTCCGGCACAGTGGTCTGCCCGCCGCTGACGGTCAGGGTGATCTCCGTCTCCCGGTTAATGGATTCTCCGGCCTTCGGTACGGTATCCATCACAGTCTCCGGAATGTAATCACCGGACACCGCCTTCTCCGTAATGATGGTCGTAATCCCCATGGATTTCAGCAGGCTCTGGGCATCTGAAACGCTGGATCCGGTCAGGCTCGGCATCTCCAGCTTCCGGGCGCCCGTGGAAACGAGCAGCTGCACCGGGTCTCTTCCCTTCTGGACAGTCTCCCCGCCTTCCGGCACCTGCATGATCACGATGCCCGCCTCATATTCATCGCTGGAAACCTCCTTCACCTGTGCTTCCAGCCCGCTCTCCGTCATCCGCTGCAGGGCGGCGTTCAGCTCCATGCCGATGACGTCAGGCGTCAGCGTGGTGGTGGCATAGTGCTCCACCAGCGCCCGGATGCCGAAAAACAGCCCGGTGATTACGCCGATGCCCACAGCCACGCTCAGCGCAGCCCAAAGCATCCGCAGCTTCCTGCTGCCGTCCGGAATCCGCTGCTGCCGCCCGCTGTCGCCCGGCACCCTGTTTTCACGCAGATGCGGGCGCGGCTGCCGGATCTCCATCTCCGGCTCCGCTTCCGGGGGCCGCTGCCCCCGGTCCTCGAGCGCCAGGCGCAGATCCGACGCCATGTCCCTCGCGCTCTGGTATCGCAGCGCCGGGTTCTTCTCCATCGCCCGCATGCAGATCCCGATGACTGCCGGCGGCACGTCCGGCGCCAGGCTCTGAATGGGGGTCGGCGTCGCATGCAGGTGCTGCATCGCCACAGCCACGGGGTTTTCCCCGTCATAGGGAACCCGTCCCGTCAGCATTTCATACAGCACCACGCCCGTGGAGTAAATGTCGCTCGCCGCGCTGGCGCCCTCACCCCGGGCCTGTTCCGGCGAGAAATAGTGGACCGATCCCATCACCATGTCGCCCCGGGTCAGGGTGGCGGAATCGGCGATCCGCGCGATGCCGAAGTCTGCCACCTTGATATGCCCGTCCGCATGGACGAGGATGTTCTGGGGCTTGATGTCCCGGTGGACGATGCCGTTCCGGTGGGCATGCTCCAGGGCGGACAGGATCCGGATGGTGATCTGGCAGGCCAGCGGGGCATTCAGCCTTCCCCGTTCCTGGATCACTTCCTTCAGCGTCTTGCCCTGGACATATTCCATGACCAGGTACCGGTTTTCCCCGTCCATGCCGACGTCCAGCAGGTTCACGATATTGTGGTGGGTCATTTTGCTGGCCGCTTCGGCTTCGCGCTGGAAACGGGACACGAATTCGATATCCTCGTTGAATTCAGGCCGAAGCACCTTGACGGCCACGTTGTGCCCCGTCCGCATGTCCACCGCCTTGTATACGATGGCCATGCCGCCCATGCCGATCTGTTCCGTCAGCCGGTAGCGTTCAGCGAGAATCTTCTCGTTCATTCCGCCACCTCCCCGGCCTCCGGTGCAGTTTCATCAATCGCCAGCACGAGGGAGATATTATCCCTCCCGCCCTGGTCCAGCGCCTCCCGGATCATCTGGTCCGCGGCTTCCTCCGGGTCCTCCATGCCCAGCAGCTCCTGCAGCCGCTCCCGGGCCACCAGCCCGTGCAGTCCGTCGCTGCAGACCAGCCACCGGTCCCCGTTTTTCCGGGGAATGCTGATGATGTCCGCCGCGATCTCCGGCTCCGTGCCTACGGCACGGGTAATGTAGTTCCGCATGGGGTGAGTCGCCGCCTGTTCCTCGGACAGCAGTCCCCGCCGGACCATGTCGGCCACCATGGAGTGGTCCTCCG
This sequence comes from Clostridia bacterium, assembly GCA_017433675.1. GTDB lineage: Bacteria > Bacillota > Clostridia > Christensenellales > Aristaeellaceae > Aristaeella. The sequence goes on along the minus strand of JAFRGU010000206.1, from coordinate 16,217 downwards.
TCACCTGCTTCATCTGCCCGTCCCGCATCAGATAGGCGCGGCTGTCCCCGACATGCCCGATCAGCATCTCCTCCTCTGCAGGCCACAGCACGGTCAGCGTCGTGCCCATGCCGCTCAGCGATTCATCCTCCAGCTGCCGTTCCCACAGGGAAAGATTGACCGCGCTGATGGCGTCCCGCAGCGTGTCCGCAGCGGGTTCCTTGCCGGCCAGCTGCGCCAGCAGACCGTCCCGGGTGCCCGCGGAGGCGGTTTCGCCCCCCTGATGACCGCCCATGCCGTCCGCAACGCCCATCAGGCCTTCGCCCAGGATCACGGTATCCTCGTTGATCCGGCGTATCAGCCCGATGTCCGTCCTTGCGGTCGCGCGCAGGAGATGCTTTTTCTCCGGCGAATCCGGGGCCGCAGCTTCCTTCTCGGGCTGTCCGTCGTTCTCTGTCTGCCGCGGGGCATTCTCCAGCCCCCGCATTTTTTTCGCGATCCGGTCGCTGATGATAAACTTTCGCATTTTTCTCCTCGGTCGCTCATCCTGTTGTTTATTCTGCCGTTTTCCCGTCCTGCAGGGTCTTCCTGCGCAGCTGGCCGCAGGCGCCTTCGATGTCATCTCCCATCTCCCGCCGCCTCGTGGCGGAGATGTGCTCTTCCTTCAGTGTTTCCAGAAACTGCCTCACTGTCTCCTCCCGCACGCCCCGCAGGTCCCGCTCCTTCACCACGTTCAGCGGGATCAGGTTGACATGGCACTGCATTCCCCGCAGCCTTCCGGCCAGCTCCCGGGCATGTTCCGGTGCGCTGTTGACGCCGTCCGCCATCGCGTATTCAAAAATCACCCGGCGTCCGGTCTTTTCGATATATTCCCGGCAGGCCTGCAGAATCTCGTCCATGCTGTACCGGTTCGCGATGGGCATGGTTCTCCGACGGATTTCGTCATTGGGCGCGTGCAGACTGACGCACAGCGTCACCGGCAGATCCTCTCCCGCCAGCTGCCGCATCTGCGGCACCAGTCCGCATGTGCTCAGGCTTACATTCCGCAGGCTCATCCGGATTCCGTTTTCCTCCCGCAGCAGCTTCAGAAACCGGATCACGTTCTCATAATTGTCCAGCGGTTCCCCGCTGCCCATCATCACGACATGACTGACCCGGTCCTTCTCGCCCTTTTCCTGCAGATACCGGTTCGCCGCCAGGATTTCCCCCAGCATCTCCCCGGCGCTCAGGTCCCGGACACGGCCTTCCAGCGTGCTCGCGCAGAACCGGCATCCCATCCGGCATCCGACCTGCGTGGAGATGCACAGCGAAGCGCCGTAATGATAACGCATCAGCACGCCCTCAACGCAGTTTCCGTCCGCCAGCGCATAGAGGAATTTCACCGTCCCGTCGATCCTGCTCACACGTTCCAGCCGGATCGAAACCGGCTGGGCAACGGCTTCCTCCGCCAGCCTGCTCCGCAGATCCGCCGGCAGGCTGGTCATTTCGGAAAAGTCCGCCCCCCGGTGAATCCACTGGAAAATCTGCCGGCCCCGGAAGGCGGGCATTCCGTGTTCCTTCGCCCACGCTGCCGTTTCCGCCTCAGTCAGGCCGGCCAGCTCTGTTTTTCCGCTCATGCGTCCGTATCCTTCCGCCGCATCCGGCAGATATAAAACCCTTCCACGCCGTCCCGGTGCGGCATCAGCTGCAGCCCGAGCCCCTCATGCCGGCGATACTGCTCCGGAATGGCTGCCGGCAGCTTTTCCGCCTCGAATTCAGGGTGCCGCTCCAGAAAAGCCCGGATCTGGTTTTCGTTCTCATCCTTCAGCACACTGCATGTGGAGTAGACCAGAACGCCGCCCGGCCGGACGTACCGGCACACGGTTTCGAGGATTTTCTGCTGGATCCGGATCAGCTCCTCCACGCTCTCTTCGGTCACACGGCCCTTGATATCCGGCTTTTCGGCGATGACGCCCAGTCCGCTGCAGGGCGCGTCCAGCAGCACCGCGTCCATCCGGGTTTCCAGATCCTCGCGGTATTTCGAAGCATCCCGCGTGATGGGGCGGATGTTCTCAAGCCCCAGCCGCTTCTGCTGGGCTGCAATCAGCGCCACCCTGTGTTCGTGGATATCCCAGGCCTGAACCCGGCCTGTGTCCCCCATCATCTCGGACAGATAGCAGCTCTTCCCGCCCGGCGCCGCACAGCAGTCCAGAATCTGGCTCCCCCGCTTCGCGCCTACGGCCAGGCAGGCCATCATGCTGCTCTCGCTTTGAATCGAGAAATTCCCGGCCAGGAAATCCGCATCCTTCGCGATGTCCATCGCCCCGCGGATTTTTCGGGTTCCCGGGATTGTTCCCGCTTCCTTTTCCCAGACCTTTTTGTCCAGCATGGCCTGGAAACCGGCCTCGTCGGTCCGGATCAGATTCCGCCGGATGGTGATCCCGCCTTCCGGATTCCGCCATGTGGCGATCTTTTCTGCCTCCTCCTCGCCCCAGTCAGCCCTCAGCCGTTTCGCCAGCCAGACCGGCAGGCTGTTCCGGATTGCGAAGGATTCCTCCGGCGATTCCGCCGGATCCGGCAGCTTCAGCTCCTCCTTCCGGCGGATCAGGTTCCGCAGTATGCCGTTGCATACGCCCTTCAGCGCCTCCAGCCCGATCTCCGTACACAGCTGTACGCACGTATTTGTCGCCGCGCTTTCGGGAATCCGGTCCTCGATCAGGATCTGACACGCCCCCAGCCGCAGGATGTTCCGCAGCCGGATGTCCGTATCCTCCCGGGCCATCACCTGTCCCAGCATATGATCCAGATAGATCATCCGGTCCAGCGTATCATAAGCCAGCCGGGCCGCCAGCCGCCGGTCCGCACCGCTCAGCCCGCTGCCCGTCAGCGTCCGGTCCAGTACCAGGCTGGCATAAGCCCCTTCTTCCGTCACCGCCCGGATCACCTTCAGCGCCGCCCGCCTGCTCGCCAGCCCTTCCATTTCTTCCGGCCGGGCTTTCCTTGCCGGCACTGCCGGCGTCTTTCGGACCGCTGATCCCGGCGCTGCGGGCCGTCTTCCGAAGGGGCGCCCGCCTGCGGGCCTTCCTGCAGGCCCCGGCTTCCCGGTGTATTTCCGCTCTTCCGCTGCAGGCCGTTCAGCCGTACCGGACGTTCCGGAAAAGCGCTTTGCTTTCTCCGGCTTTCCGAAGCTCCTGCCGTCAGCCTTTCCCGCCGGTTTCCCAAAGCTCTTTCCGCCGGTCTTTCCCGCCGGTTTCCCAAAGTTTTTTCCGCCGGCCTTTCCCGCCGGTTTCCCAAAGCTTTTTCCGCCGGGTTTGCCGTCGCTCTGTCCCGCAGCCCTGCCAAAGGTCCTTCTGCCGGTTTTCCCGTTCGTCCTGCCGCCCGCCGTCTTCGGGGCTTCGCCGCGGGTTTTTGCCTTCTCGCTCATGCTTGCTCCTTATCGCTCTCCAGGATGGTGCCCACGGGGATTCCGTGCCCCCGCAGATAGTCTTCCGCGCTCATTTTCTTTCCGCCGGGGGCCTGCAGCTCGAGAATCCGCACAGCTCCTTCGCCGCAGGCAATGACCAGTCCGCTCTTCGGGTCTGCCGCCAGCACCTGCCCGGGCTTTCCCCGCCCCTCTTCCAGTCCGGCCCGCATCAGCTTCAGCCGTCCATCTCCGAAGGGGATGCTGACGCAGGGCCAGGGATTCAGCCCGTTGATCTGCCCTTTCACTTCCGCTGCCGTGCGGGAGAAGTCCGCCTCCCCCATGCCCTTGTTCAGCATCGGGTCATAGGTCATCATCGCCTCGTTCTGGGGGGTCCTCGCCAGGGTTCCGGCCTCCATCCGGCGAATGGTCTCCGCCAGCAGCTCCGCCCCCAGCCGGCTCAGCCGCTCCGTCAGCTCCGCGCAGGTCTCGGTATCCCCGATCGCCGTTTCCGCTTTCATCAGCATGTCCCCGGTGTCGATCCCCTGATCCATCATCATGGTCGTTACCCCGGCCAGCGTATCTCCCTGCAGGATGGCATATGCGATCGGGGCCGATCCCCGGTGCTTCGGCAGGAGGGAGGCATGCACGTTGATATTTCCACGCGGAGGGATGTCGAGAATCTCCTGGCTCAGGATCTGTCCGAAAGCCGCCGTGACGCACAGCTCCGGCGCCAGCTGCTTCAGCTCTTCAATTCCGTCCCGCCGGATCTTTTCCGGCTGGAACACCGGAATCCCGTGACGCATGGCGCATTCCTTCACAGGCGGGGCCGCCATTTTGTTGCCCCGGCCCTTCGGCCGGTCCGGCTGGGTGAACACCGCCGCCACCTCATGCCCCTCGCTGATCAGCTTTTCGAGGCTCGGCACGGCGAACTCCGGCGTGCCCATGAATACGATTCGCATGTTTCCGTCTTCCTCCCGGGTTATTCCTGCTCCGGCCCGTCCTCGGGGATGTGGCCGTGAATTTCCTCTTCCGTCAGCTCCCGGTCCATCTTATCGACATACAGCACACCGTTCAGATGATCCACCTCGTGGCAGACCGCCCGGGCCTCGAATCCTTCCGTCTCCAGCTCCCAGGCCTTCCCGTGCCTGTCCTGATACCGGACCTTCACCTTCTCCGGCCGGGTTACGATCCCCTGCCTTTCCGGCACGGAGAGACATCCCTCCCGCCCGGTCTGGCTGCCGCTGGCTTCGATGATTTCGGGATTCACCATCTCCCGCAGCCCGCTGTGATCCTCCGTGATGTCCACCACGACCACCCGCCGGAGGATACCGACCTGGGGTGCAGCCAGTCCGACGCCCTCCGCCTTGTACATCGTGTCCGCCATGTCCTTCAGCAGGATCGCCAGCCTCAGGTCGAATTTCTCCTGTTTCCGGCAGACCTTCCGCAGGGTCTCGTCTCCGATTTTCACAATTTTTCTGGTTGCCATGTTCTTTTCTTTCTCTCCTTAAATCATGGACGTTGGATTGTATTCAAAGCAGATCTGGCATCCCGCCCGGGGCTCCTCCGCCGCTTTCGCCAGCCATGCGCAGAAGTCTTCGGTCTCGCTGCCCGTGAGCATTTTCATCAGGATCTGCCGGCGCTCCATCCCCCGCAGCATCCGGATCCCCGGGCCTTCGGAAGAAATCAGCAGCACCTTCTTTTTCCATTCCGGCCGGGCGTCCAGCACCGCCCGGACCGCCTGCCCGAGGCCGGCTGCCGCGCCTTCCGCATCCGCCGCGGCGGGGCTTTCGATCAGGATCCGCGCCAGAATGGTGTACGGCGGATACAGGCTCGTCCGCCGCCGCTGGATCTCCGCCTCGAAAAACGCCCGGTAGTCCTGCCTCGCCGCCATCTTCAGGACCGGATCCTCCGGCCTGTACGTCTGAATAATCACCTGCCCGGGCCGCCGTCCCCGCCCGGCCCGGCCCGCCACCTGGGTCAGCAGCTGGAAGGTCCGCTCCCGGCTCCGGTAGTCCGGCAGGTTCAGCGTCATGTCCGCCGCCACAACCCCGACCAGCGTTACCTGGGGAAAATCGAGCCCCTTGGCAATCATCTGGGTCCCGATCAGGATGCGCGCCTCTCCGCTCCGGAACTGCTCGAGGATCCGCGCATGCCCGTCCTTTCCGCCCGTGGTGTCGATATCCATCCGTGCCGTCCGGATGCCGGGCAGCAGCTTCCGGACCTCCCCCTCGACCTTCTGCGTCCCGGCCCCGAAGTACCGGATATACCGGCTCCCGCACGAAGGGCATTTTTCGGGAATGGGCGTTCTGTGCCCGCAGTAGTGGCATTGCAGCTGGGTCGGACCGCCATCCTCCGGATGCATCTCATCGACATGGCAGGTCATGCTCACGTCGCAGTTCGGGCATTTGATCACATGGCCGCATGCCCGGCAGCTGACAAAGCTGTGGTATCCCCGCCGGTTGATCAGCAGCATCGCCTGCTCGCCCTTCTGCATGCAGCTGATGAGCGCGCTGCTCAGCGCCCGGCTCAGCACGCTCCGGTTTCCGGTCTCCAGCTCTGTCCGCATATCGACCAGCTGAACCTCCGGCATCGGCCGGTCCTGCACCCGCCTCGGCATTTCGAGCAGCATGTAATCCCCCCGCCGGGCCTTCGCGAAGCTGAGAATGCTGGGCGTCGCGCTGGCCAGGATCAGGGTCGCCCCTTCCCGGTCGCACCGGCTTCGGGCCACCTCCCGCGCGTCGTATCGGGGATGATGGTCACTCTGGTAGGTGGTCTCATGCTCCTCGTCCACGACAATCAGCCCCAGATTCTCCGCCGGGGCGAAAACCGCGCTCCGCGCCCCGATGATAATCCTGGCTTCTCCCCGGCGGATCCGCCGCCATTCATCGAAACGCTCACCCGCGCTCAGCCGGCTGTGGATCACGGCTGCCTCGGTCCCGAACCTGGCCTGGAACCAGCTGACCATCTGAGGAGTCAGCGCGATCTCCGGCACGAGGATAATGGCTTTTTTGCCGTCCTCCAGCGCCTTCCTTGCCGCTGCCAGGAAAACCTCTGTCTTCCCGCTCCCCGTCACGCCATGCAGCAGGAACCGTCCTTCGCCGTTCCGCATCGCCGGCAGGATTTCCTCCAGCGCCTCCTCCTGCTCCGGCGTCAGCTGATGCCATTCTCCGCTGCCGCTCTTCAGGGGCGTTCCCGGTCTCCGCAGGATTTCCTGCTCCGTCCGGATAATCAGCCCCGCGGTTTCCAGTTTGTTCAGTGCCTCCCGGGAATCCGGCACCCGTTCCCGGATTTCCGCCAGACGCCGCGGATGGCCTGTCATCAGCATCTCCAGGATCGCCTTCCGCTTCCGGCTGCGCGATTCCGCCGACCAGGCCGCCCGCGCCCGCTCCTCGTCCGTCAGGTCGATCCATTTCTCCGTCAGGACCCGGATCCGTCCGCCCCGCATCTCCGCCGGAATCATCAGCCGCAGCGTCTCCGCCAGCGGACAGTGGTTTTTCTCCGCCATCTCCCGGGCCAGTTCCATCATCGGCGGCAGGATCGCCGGATAATCCTCCAGCGTCCGCTTCACCGCCCTGATCTTCAAGGGATCGTATTCCGTTTCCTCACTCAGGGCCAGAACATATCCTTCCTTCTCCCGGCTTCCGAAAGGAACCGCCACCCGCTGCCCGGGCGATACTTTCATTTCTTCCGGAATCGCATAGGTAAATGCCCGTGCCACGTTCTCGTGTACAATATCCACGATCACCTGGCAGTACATTCCCGCTTCACCTCCCGGACACAGTCATACAGAATAATTATACACCGTCCGGCCGCTCTGTGGCAAGCAAAAGAAAACGGCCGGCATCTGCCAGCCGTTCTGTGATTTACTTCACCCATTGCCTTTGCTGGACGCTGTCCGCATCCCAGTTCAGCCTCCCGTACCGCCGGGTAATCTCAAAAATCTTTTTCTCGGTTTCCTCGTCCAGCACGCCCGGCCTCAGCCGCCAGTACCAGTTATCCTCCTGATGCGAAGGATCGTTCATACGTGCCTCATGCCCCATTCCCAGATGATCCTGCAGCAGAATCACGCAGGTCTCCGCCCGGCACATCATCCCGGCCCGCACGAAAACCTCGTTCATCTTCCCCTTTGCCGTCTTCTCGCACCCGAAGTATTCCCGGATCATCGCCTGCTCCTCGGCGCTCAGCCCGGCGAACCATCCGTTAATCGGGTCGTTGTCATGCGTCCCGGGGTAAACCACGCAATGCTCCGGAATGTTATGAACCAGATAGTCGTTGCTCGCGCCGATATCGTCCATGTCGAATCCGAACTGCAGCACCTTCATGTTCGGGAAGCCTGTTTCCTTCACCATCTGGCGCACGCTCTCCGTCATATACCCGAGATCCTCGACAATGACAGGCTTGTATCCCATGTTCTGCCACATCTGGTGGAAAATCGCCATCCCCGGGCCCTTCTCCCAGTGTCCTTCCAGCGCAGTCTTTCCGGCCGGAATGGAGAAGTATTCATCCAGGCCCCGGAAATGGTCGATCCGCAGCAGGTCGCATTGCTGGAAGTTCATCCACAGCCGCGCCATCCACCATCCGAAGCGGTCCTCCCGGTGCCGGTCCCACCGGTACAGCGGCGTCCCCCAGATCTGCCCGTCCGCACTGAAGGCGTCCGGCGGACAGCCCGCCACAGCGCTCTGCCGGTTCTTCTCGTTCAGCTGGAACAGCTGCGGATGCGCCCAGACATCCGCGCTGTCGAAACTCACATAGATCGGGATATCCCCGATGATGCGGATATGCTTCGCGTTCGCGTAGGCTTTCAGCGCGTTCCACTGCTGGAAGAATTTGAACTGGGTATATTTGTGGAATTCGATGTCAAAATACAGCAGCTGATTATAGTAATCGATTGCGTATCCCCAGTGCCGGCTGATATCCTCCGGCCAGTCCGGCCATTCCGCCTCCTGGAAGAAAGCCTTCAGCGCCATGAACAGCGCGTAGTCATCCAGCCACCAGGCGTTTTCCCTGATGAATTTCTGATAGTCCTCCCGCTCCGCGATGCGGCTTCGCTCATAGGCTTTCCGCAGCAGCGGCAGCCGCCGGGTGTACAGCTTCTCGTAGTCGACCTTCACCGGATCGTTCCCGAAGTCGACAGCCTCGACCTCCTCCCGGCTCAGCACTCCCTCCTGGATCAGCGCGTCGAGACTGATGTAGTAGGGATTCCCCGCAAAGGTAGAAAAGCTCTGGTAGGGAGAATCGTAGGCCAGAGGATGATGGTTCGGCGGGTTCAGCGGCAGAATCTGCCAGTATGTCTGTCCGGCTCTCTCGAGAAAGTCCACAAACCGGTACGCCTCCTGATCGAAGCTCCCGATTCCGTATTTCCCGGGCAGGCTGGATACCGCCATCAGAATTCCCGCAGCACGTCCCATCGTTCGTTTCCTCCTCTGTTTTGCTTTTCGCTTCCGATATTTTAATCCGGAACCCTTCTCCCTGTCAATCGCGTTTTTTCGCTCTTTGCGTTTTCCCTGCTTTGTGTTACAATGTCCCGGAGGGAGGGATGCATATGCCGTATTTTGAACGGAAACCCGATGCGGAGGATACCCGCCGTTTCTCTGCCCTTCCTGAAGAGGGGGAACCGGGCGGCGGCCTGTTTTCCCATTCCGGCGATGATCGCTTTGACGATGATTATGACGACGGCTTTGACGCCCTCTATGAGGATGATCCGGATGCTGCCGAAGCCCTCCCGGAGGAAGAAGAGGATCCTGAGCTTCGCCGCGAAGCCCGCCTGCGGAAGTTCCGCATTGCCGCCGGCATCGGCGATCTCGGAGCCGTTCTGACCGGCGCCGCAGTCATTCTGGTTCTCGTCGCCTTTCTCATCAGCATGCTTCGCTTCGTCTCCTCCGACTTTGCACGCACTTTTTCCCTCTGGAAAACGCAGCTGCCGGGGCAATAGCGCTTCCCTTTCTCCCGGAGATGTTCGTCCGGAAAATTCCCGAAAAAAAAGACGCTTTTCAGCGCCTTCTTTTTTTATGATGCGGGAACAGCCTCGATCTTCATCGTCGGATCCTCCTCCAGCATCCGTTTCACAAACTCCGGCAGCTCCGTCGCCTGTTCCGGCGGAGCCGACCGGGCCGGCGTGCTTTCCGTCGCAGCCGCAGGCGGCTCCGCCGGTGCGGGCTGCGCGGGGGTTCCCTGCGCGGAGGCAGAGGAATCCGGACTGCTGTTCTCCGCTGAACTGCCTGTCCCGGCTGCCGGCGCGCTGTTGGCGCCGCTCTGAGCCGGAGTGATCGCTGCGCTCAGCGGTGCGGAGCCCGAAGCGCTGCCGGCCGCTTCCACCGCATTGGTCGTTGTGGTTTCCGCCACGGTCCCGTCCGCGCCGGTCACGCGGATCCGGATCCTGGATCCCACGTCCGCCGCAGTCGGCGTATAGCTGTTCCCTGTGCTCAGCAGCGTCATCGTGCTCTCCCGGATCCAGATCACACTGTATCTCGCGCCTTCCGGCACCACAGTCAGCGTGATCTTCTCCCCGACCTTTGGGCTCTGCGTACTCAGCTTGACGCCGCTGAATCCATGCGGCGGCGACTGGGGCGGCTGTGTCGCAGGCGGATTCGTAGGATTCTGCGTGGGCTTAGGCGGATTCTGGGGTGGGGGTGGCGGCGGGACCGGCGCCGGGATGTTCCCCGTCGTCAGGAACTGGCTCATCATGTATCCCGTCTTCCTGTCGATCCGGATATAGCTCCATCCGTCGTTGCTTACCTTCATCTCCGTCACGGTCCGCCCGACGGGATACAGACCCATGACATTATAACTGTTGACCTCCGGCGCGTTCCGCAGGCGCACGCCCTTTCCGTTCTGGCTTGTGACCCATGCCTTCCTGTTCACCGTAGTCCAGGTCCGCGCACTGGGTGTGGGCTGCGGGACGGGCTGCGGTCTGTCGCCCCCGAACCACAGGTATCGCTCATCCATGTATCCCAGCCGGTAATCCGGCGTCATCACTCTTGCCCATCCGCCGCTCTCGCTGAGCACGGTCACCGTGGTTCCTGTCCTGTAGCTTGTGATCACCGTCGCGTCATAGCTGGGGGCCAGCCGCAGCCGCAGCCATCCTCCAACGACCGTGGCATAGGTGGCCGCCAGGGCCGGAGCCGCCCAGAGGCCGCAGAGAATAACCGCCAGCAGCAAAGCTGCCATAATGCGTTTTTTCATTGTTCTCCCGTTCTCCTTTCGGATCGAAAGTCACCATTTTCCATGCATTATGATATCCTTTTCCCGTCCGGGCGTCAACCCGGCCCCCAAACTGTTACAATTCTCCAACGAAAAAAAGCTCATGCCCGAAGCACAAGCTTTTTCCCGTCTGTGAATCCCTGTTCGCCCTGGTTTCGGCCGGAGCGGACCCGGGAGGAGCGGAAAGCTCCTCCTCTTTTATCCGATACCGAGCTGTTCCGCCTGCTCCTGGGTGATATAAATCACCTCTCCGTCCTTCGGAACATCCGCTTCGCTCTCAACCACCACATAGATGATTTTCGGCGTTTCGGTCTTCGGCGGAGCCTGAATAATCACCTGATCCACAACCGTCTCCACCGGAACGATATTCACCCGCAGCAGGTTCCCCCGGATGTACCCGACATACCCCTGATACAGTCTCACTTCGTACCAGGTTTCTCCGCTGCTGTTGATGACCTCGGCCGTCACCTCAACCTCGCTCCCGGGATAGCGGATCTGCGTGATCCAGCCGCTGTAGACGCTCGCCATCGAACGTACATTCACCTTCTGGATCACGGTCCAGCCCTTGCCGGTCACCGGTGTGCTCTTGATGATGGATTCCACCGGATGATAGTAGTATCTCCTACCGCTTTTTTTGGAGCCCCCTCCGGAGCTTCCGCCCGCGCTGCTGCTGGCGCTGGCCGCGCTGCTGGAGCTTCCGCCCGCGCTCGATGCCGCCGCGCTGCTCGAACTGCTGGAGCTGCTGGAGCTGGTCGTCGTGGTGGTGGTCGTCGTCGTACTGCTGGTCGTGCTGCTGGAGCGGCTTGCGCCTGCCGCGCCGCTTCCGCCGCCCGCACCGGTTGAGGTGCTTACGCTGCTCGCTTCGCTGCTGGTGTTCGGCGTCGACGCAATCGCCGCCGCGGCGCTTGCGCCCGCGTCCCCGCTTCCGCTGGAAGCCGTGCTGGCTTCCGTGGAGGTTGCTCCGCTCCCGGAGCCGCTGCTGCCGCTGCCCGTGCTGGCCGCTGCGCCCGCAGCGGAGGCGCCGCCGTCCCCGGCCGAAGCCGAGCTGGATTCTGCGCTGGTTCCGCCGTCAGTGCTCGCTTCCGCAGCCGAGGCCGAGCTGCCGCTTTCCGCCATGGCAGCCGTGCACAGCATGCAAAGCGCCAGCAGCATCGCAAGAATACCCAAAAGCTGCTTCCCTGTCTTCATTTTCCCTTTCACTCCTTCAGATCCTCCTGCCCGGACAGGTCTTCTCTGATGTTCCACTCTTCCGCGGTGCGTAAAGAGGCGCATCCTGACTTCATTATATATAATTGTTACAATTTTGTAAAGACTTTTTTCAGCTTTTGTTCATTTTTTTCTTCACGCTTGAGCTGCGTATTCCTGTATGCTAAAATAGAATTGTTAATTTCCGTGCTGATCACTGCATATGCACCCTTCCCATTGGGGATCTTCTTCCGGGCGGGCTGCCCGTCAGACAATCAAGGAGGCTTCTCCATGCAGGCCAGACAGATTACCACCTACGCCGTTCACAGCCGGGCAATCACCGAGGAAACGGTCCTTCCCGTGACGCTGGAGGCGGATGAGCCCAGGCATCTGGAATCCGGCGTCATCAACCTGTACCCGGACATCCGCTATCAGGAGATCGAGGGCTTCGGCGGCGCGCTCACCGATACCGTCGGCTATCTGTATTCGAAGATGACGCCCGAATGCAAACGTCAGTTCCTCGAGGCGTATTTCGGGGAAAATGGCCAGCATTACCGTTTCCTGCGGATGCATATTGACAGCTGCGATTACTCCCTGGATGAATATCAGGCCGTGGCCGATCCCGTGGCGGATCCGGACTTCGCCACATTCACCCTGGCGCGGGACCGCAAATACATGCTGCCCATGCTGAAGGACGCCATGGCCATGACCGCGCAGCCCTTTTCCGTGCTGCTCAGTCCCTGGTCACCGCCCAGGCAGTGGAAAACCCCGCCTGCCCGGCCCCGGAATGACGCTTCCGTGTACGGCGGTCTCCCCGGCTTCCGGCAGGAAATCGACTATGATCACCCCTCGCGCTGCAATGGCGGCAGTCTGAAAAAGGAACACTACGGCGACTGGGCCCGCTACCTCGTCAAATATGTACAGGCTTATCTGGACGAAGGCGTCCCGGTGACCATGCTGTCGCTCCAGAATGAGAGCATCGCCGCAACGGAGTGGGACAGCTGCGTATGGACCGCAGCCCAGCAGAAGGAATTCCTGCGGGATCACCTGTATCCCGCTTTTGAAGCCGCCGGGCTCGCCGGCAGAGTCGGTCTGTATATCTGGGATCACAATAAAGAGCGCGCCGTGGAATATCCCCGGGAGATCATCGATGAAACCACCTGTAAGATGCTGGAGGGCATCGCCTTCCACTGGTATTCCGGCGATCATTTCGAGGCGCTGCGCATCGCCCATGAGCTGTTCCCGGACATGAAGCTGATGTCCAGCGAATGCTGCGCGCTGCATCCGCCGGGCCAGACGAGCGTTTTCGCCGCCCTGTTCGGCGGCGGCCCCAGCGTCGCCGAGGTGGACTACCGGGATGCCGCAGCCTATGCGCACGATATGATCGGCAACCTGAACAACGGCATGAACCGCTGGATCGACTGGAATCTGTGCGTGGATCAGAACGGCGGCCCGCGCCATGTGGCGTCCGGCTTCGGTGCGCCGGTGTGCGCCAATGAAGACGGCACCTGGCGGAAGCTCCTGACCTTCGATTATATCGGCCACTTCTCCCGTCACATTCTTCCGGGCGCACGGCGCATCGCTTTCTCCCGCTGTGACGACCGGGTCGATGTGACTGCTGCCAGGAACCCGGACGGCTCCGTCGCCGTCGTCCTGCTGAACCGGGGCGAGGCGGATCTGAGCTACGCGCTCCGGCTGGAAGGAAAGGTGATCCGCGTAAGCGTTCCGGCACATACGCTGAGCACGCTCTGCCTGCCGGAGGCGTAAAGCTGCACGAATAACACAGCAGAAAGGTCTTCAGCCATGGCTGCCGCAGAACCAGCAGTCATGGCTGTTTTTTGGCAGCGCACCGTTCCGGGTGCGATGATCATGGTACCTTCGTCAGTTTTAAAACATTCACCGACAATGCCGGTGCGATATAGGTAAAGGCCCGGGAGGCGCCGGATCAGGCATAGCCCATGATTCCCCGGACCGAGACGTCCCCGGCCAGAACCGGCATCCGTTTTCCGTCCTCCGTACGCAGAATCAGCTCGCCGCTTTTCCCGATATCCACCGCGGTCCCCCGCAGCTCCGTTCCGCCGGAAACCAGCACCTCCCGACCCAGGGTCACGCAGTGGTCCTTCAGCTCCGCCAGGACCTCCGCGCCGCCCGCTTCCAAATCCCGCAGCTGCCGGTCCAGATGGCGGAGATACTGATAGAGCAGGTCCTCCCGGTCCGGCGTCACGCCCATCTCCGCCAGGCATCCGGCCCGGTCCTTCAGCTCCTCCGGATAGCTGCCCGGGCCCAGGTTCACCCCCAGGCCGATCACGGCGAAATCCAGCCTGCCTTCCTGCGTCCGGCAGCTGGAAAGAATCCCGCAGATTTTCTTCCCCCCGGCCACCAGGTCGTTGGGCCATTTAATCCGGACCGCCTCCAGTCCGGCCTCCGCGATCGCAGCCCGCATGGCATTGGCCGCGCAGAAGGACAGCAGCCCGGCTTCCCCGATGCTGATCCGCGGCCGCACCAGGACACTGGCATACAGCCCGGCTCCGGGCGGCGAAAACCAGGACCGGTTCATCCGCCCCCGCCCGGCTTTCTGTTCCTCCGCTACCACGGCAAATCCTTCCGGCGCACCCTGCAGACCGGCCTGCAGGACGTCCGTATTGGTCGACCCCGTCACCTTCACAAAATGTACATCCCAGGTCATGTTTTTTCCCTTTCCATCATCAGTCCTGATCCGGCCCGGCAAAGCAGTGCTGTCTGCCAGGTCACGCTGAGCCGGAGAAAACCGTTCTTCCGGCGAACCGGGTTCCGCCTGCATTATACCACAGTCGCCGCGCCTTGCGAAAAGCTTTCTTTCAGGCTATAATCTTGGCAGTTTTCGGATTTTTTCCGGAGGAGGCGGTTCATCCATGTTCAACCCCGGCCGCATGATTATCGCGCTGCAGCAGGCCATCGGCCAGGCCATCGTCGGCAAGGAGGAAGCCATTGAATATGCCCTCATCGCCCTGCTCTGCAAGGGCCATGTGCTGATTGAGGATGTGCCCGGCGTCGGCAAAACCACGCTGGCCAGCGCCCTGGCCCGGTCGCTGGACTGTTCCTTCCGCCGGATCCAGTTTACACCGGATCTCATGCCTTCGGATATTACCGGCTTTACCCTGGTGAACATGAAAACCGGAGATATGGAATACCGGGAAGGGGCGGTAATGAGCCAGATCATCCTGGCGGATGAGATTAACCGTACCAGCCCCAAAACCCAGTCCGCCCTTCTGGAGGTCATGGAGGAGCATCAGGTCACCGTCGACGGTGTCACCCATCCCCTGCCGCAGCCCTTTATTGTTCTGGCCACCCAGAATCCGGGGGAATTTGTCGGCACCTATCCCCTGCCGGAAGCCCAGGTAGACCGCTTTTTCCTGCGGATTTCCATCGGATATCCCACCGTGGAGCAGGAGATGGACGTGCTGGAGCGGTATTCCGGGGTCGTGAAGCCCATGGATACCATCACGCCCATCTGCACCGCGCAGGACATCCTTGCCATGCAGGAACAGGTCGCCACCATCTACTGCTCCCCCGAGGTCCGCTCCTATGTCGCCCATCTTGCCGCCGCCACGCGGGAAAACACAGCCTTCCAGCTGGGCGCCTCCACCCGGGCCGCCATCTCGCTGATCCGCGGCGCCCAGGCCTGCGCCCTGCTGGACGACCGGGATTTCATTCTTCCCGAAGACGTACAGCATATGCTGCTTCCTGTCTTTGCCCATCGCATGGTGCTCTCTCCGGAAGCCCGGATGAAGGGCATCCAGGCGGAGGATGTTCTGCTCACCATTCTGCGGAACACCACCGTGCCGCTCAAGCTATGAGGGCCCGGATCCTGCTGCCTCTGGCAGCCCTGCTGACCTTTGCGCTGGCGGCGCTTTCCACCGGCAGTCCGCTGCTTCTTTTTCTGGCGGTGCTGCTGCTGCTCACCCTTCTGGGCAGCGCGGCCAGCGTCCTTTGGGCATCCCGGACACTGGTGCTGAGCGGTTCCCTGGATACTTCCTCCGTCCGCCGGGGGGAGGATGTGCTCCTCACGCTGCAGGTCCGCCACCGCGGGCTCCTGCCCATCGCACCGGTGCAGCTGGAAATCAGCGCCGGCCCCGGCCAGCCTGTCCGGGAGATCTTTCTCCGGGACCGGCCCGGCCGGCTTCAGTCCCTCTCCCTCCCCTTCCACGCGGAGCATGTGGGCCGCTTTTCCCCCGGCGTCCGTGCCTGGCAGGTCGAGGATCTGATGGGCTTTTTTCAGGTTCGCCGCTCCGTGGATGATGCTCTCTTTGATCTGCTGGTGCTGCCCAAAACCTTCCCGACGGAGATCCTGACCCTTTCCCCGGGCGATCCCGGCAGCGATATCATGTCCCGGGCCACGGAGGATCTCTCCGCCCCATCCGATATCCGGGCCTATCAGGCCGGGGACCCCATGAAAAAAATCCACTGGAAGCTTTCCCTGCGAAAGCAGGAG
>JAFRGU010000205.1 GCA_017433675.1 Clostridia bacterium | reverse complement strand
TTGATCTCCACGCTGGTCTGGAAATTCGCCGCCGTCGTGAACACCTGGGAATGATGGCAGGGCAGCGGCGTGTTCCTCGGAATAATCTGGGCAAACACATCCCCCAGGGTCTCGATCCCCAGGGACAGGGGCGTCACATCGATCAGCAGCAGGCTGTTCACCGCCCCGGTCAGCACCCCGCCCTGGAGGCAGGCGCCCATGGCGACGCATTCGTCCGGATTGATGTCCCGGGAAGGCTCCCGCCCCATCAGCTTCCGCACCATGTCCTGCACAGCGGGAATCCGGGTGCTTCCGCCCACCAGCAGCACCCGGTCGATCTGCGCGGGCGTCACCCCGGCGTCCTCCATGGCCTGCTGTACAGGCCCGCGGGTAGCGTCCACCAGGTGGGATGTCAGCTCATCAAAGCGGGCTCTGGTCAGGGAAACCTCCAGATGCAGCGGCCCCTGCGCCGTCTGCGCCAGGAAGGGCAGGTTAACCGTCGTTTCCTTTGAAGCAGAGAGTTCAATTTTCGCCTTCTCCGCCGCCTCGCTCAGCCGCTGCATCGCCATGGGATCCTTCGAAAGATCCATCCCGTGCGCCTTCCGGAAGCTGTCCAGCAGGAAACCCACGATGCACTGGTCAAAATCGTCCCCGCCCAGGTGGTTGTTCCCGGCGGTGGCGAGCACTTCGATCATATCGCTGCCGATCTCCAGAATCGAGACGTCAAAGGTCCCGCCGCCCAGGTCATAGACCATGATCTTGCGGGTCTCCATCTTGTCGAACCCGTAGGCCAGGGCGGCGGACGTCGGCTCATTGATGATCCGGAGCACATTCAGCCCGGCGATCGTCCCGGCATCCTTGGTCGCCTGCCGCTGGGCATCGGAAAAGTACGCCGGCACGGTGATTACCGCGTCCGTGACCTTTTCTCCGATATAGCTCTCCGCGTCGCTCTTCAGCTTCTGCAGAATCATGGCGGAAAGCTCCTGCGGACGATACTTCTTCCCGTCCACCTGATAGAGCTTGTCCGTGCCCATTTCCCGCTTCACCGAGCTGAAGGTCCGGCTGGCGTTGGTGACGGCCTGCCTTTTGGCAGCCTGCCCCACCAGCCGCTCCCCGTTTTTCGTGAAGGCGACGATGGAAGGCGTCGTCCTTCCGCCCTCGGCGCTCGGAATCACGGTCGCGTGCCCGTTCTCCAGAAAAGCCACGCAGGAATTGGTTGTCCCCAGATCAATACCGATCAGCTTTGACATGTTCTGTCCTCCATCGTCCGGAAAACCGGAAAATCAGATAAAGCGGAGCCGGATTATTCCTTCTTTCCGGCGGCCGGATCCTGCAGCTCATAAAGCATGTCCATCTCCCGCATGACCACCTGCTGATTGTAATCGTTCAGCCGGTTAAACCGCTCGGAAAGCGGATCGTTGAAGGGTGCGCCCCCGCCCAGGCCGAAAAAAACGGACAGCGGCATATCCAGCGCCCGGCAGAGATCCGGAATGCTCGCCACGTCCGGGCGGCTTCTACCCGCCTCCCAGGCGCCGACAGCGTTCTTCTTGACATGGGCAATGACGCCGAGCTGTTCCTGGCTCATCCGCTTGCGCTTTCTGTATTCCCGGATCAGATCCCCGTACGCCTTCCCTTCCGCGTTGTACATTTAAGCGGTCGTTTCCTTCATCCGTATCGCCTCCACTCATTGATAATGGGATTATAGCACAAAATCATAGTTCACGCAACCACCGTTTTTTTCTGTTGACCGGCCCCCTGCGATTTTCTATAATAGATTATCTTTTTTTGTGGAGGAATGGTACATGTTTCATCTGGAAAACAGGCATTTTCTGAAGCTGCTGGATCTGTCCCCGGCTGAAATCAAAGGGCTCCTGGATCTGGCCGTGGATCTGAAGGAAAAGAAAAAAAACGGCGTTCCCCACCGGTTCCTTGCGGGAAAAAACATCGCCCTGATTTTTGAAAAGACCTCCACCCGGACCCGCTGCTCCTTTGAGGTGGCTGCGCATGATCTGGGGATGCAGGTGACCTATCTGGATCCCTCCGGCAGCCAGATCGGCAAAAAGGAATCCATCGCGGATA
>JAFRGU010000204.1 GCA_017433675.1 Clostridia bacterium | reverse complement strand
GATACAGAATCGTGGCCTGCACGGAGGTAAAGAAGTTTTCCGTGTTGGCTTTGATCCCCAGTCGGTTGACCTTCTTCACATAATCAATGACGGATCTGGATGAGTTGTTTGTGATGAACACGTAGCGTCCGCCCGTTTCGGTAATGTATTGAAGGAGCTCGTTTGTGCCGTCGAAAACCCGCTCTTCTTCATAGATAGTTCCGTCCATGTCAAAGAGCCAGAGGGTTTTCTCTTTCAGCGCTGATCCGTCTGTTCCGAAAATATCATTCATGATGATACGTACCTCAGATAAATAAACCCGATTCTTCCATTTTTTTGTCCCGGCTCATGAGCATCCGGACAGCATCGGAAGCCGAAATTCGGCCGGTGACCACAGCGTCTGCTGTCCGGGTGATTGGCATCTCGATGCCGTATTTTTCAGCCAGTCGGATGGCGGCGGGCAGGGCGTTGATGCCTTCCACGACCATCCCCACCTGCCGGATGGCCTCCTCCGCCGGCAGGCCCTGACCGATCAGATACCCGCACCGGTTGTTCCGGCTGTGGCGGCTGGTGGCTGTGACGATCAGATCGCCGACGCCGGCCAGCCCGCTGAAGGTCTGTTCCCGGCATCCCATGGCCATCCCCAGCCGCTTAATCTCCGCCAGACCCCGCGTGATAATCGCAGCCTTGGTGTTGTCCCCGTACCCCAGGCCGGCGGAAATCCCCGCTGCCAGGGCAATAATGTTCTTCAGCGCGCCGCAGATTTCCACGCCGCGGATGTCCGGATTTGTATACACCCGCATGCAGGTGTTGAAAAAGATGTCCTGCACCGTTTCCGCCGCGGACAGGTCTTCGCAGGCGGAAACAATCGTGGTCGGCAGATCCTGCGCAACCTCCTCCGCGTGGGTCGGCCCGGAGAGTGCCACGATCGGATTGCTTCCTGCCTGTCCGCCTTTTCGGATTTCGTCCCGGATGACCTCGGACATCGTCATCAGGGTATCCGCTTCGATCCCCTTCGCCACGTCCACGATGATCTGGTCGGATGAAATATACGGCCGGGCGGCCCGGATCGTGGATCGGACGTACACCGAAGGCACTGCACACAGCAGGATGTCCTTCCCCCGGCAGGCTTCCGCCATCTCCCCGGTAAACCGGATCCCTTCCGGAAGCACGCAGCCCGCCAGGTTCGGATGCCTCCGGGTGGTGCTGAGGCTTTGAACCTCTTCCTCGCTGATCGACCAGACAATAACCTCATGCCCGGAGTTGCACAGCATCCGCGCCAGCGCCGTTCCCCAGTTCCCGGCGCCCAGTACACCGATTGAACGCATTCTTTTTTCCTCTTGGAACACAAAATCAGCCGGGCGTTTTTCAGCCGTTGCCCCACTCTACGGTAATCACCTTCAGGCCCAGCTCTCTGCAGCGGCTTTCCGCATAGCTGCCTTCCTCGCAGAAGATGGTCACGGAGCTGTCAAAAGCATCCTCCGCAATATAAGTAACTGTATTCGGAATGTAGATTCCCACATTCTGTATATCGGCAAAAGCCTCAGCCTCGATTCGCTCCAGCGATGCCGGCAGCAGCAGCTCCGCTTCCGTTTCCGCCAGAATGGGAATGGTAAAGGTCACCGGTTCGCCGGTGGCCGTGCTGTCCATCGGCGTCATCGTAAAGGTCACAGATTGGCTGTCCTCGGTGCCGGCATAGAATTGCAGCGAAAAAAAGATGCCGTTCGAGAAGCCCGGCATGGTCGTATTCATCAGACTGATCCCGTTATCCGTTTCAGCATGGATCATCGTCTTCCGGACGTCAGCGCCGTCGCCGCCGGTAATATCCCAATTGATCGTCGTCTGGCCGCTGCGACTGATTCCGGAAGGCAGGCCGTTGTAAAAATCAATCCCCAGCGGTCCGGTGACCGGCTCACCGGTCACGGTGACCCTGTGATTCAGTTTCTGAATCGTCTGATACAGATCCCAGCCCTTCTCATCGCGGATATAAAATACCAGCGCATATTCGCCCGGCGCCTGAGCCGCAATACTCAGCTCACCGGATGCTTCCTGCAGATCTCTGAATTGCAGGATGGTGGTTTGCCCGGCGTTTCCGATTCTGTACCAATAGGCAGTGATACTGTCATAATCTCCGCTCCCGCCGGTGATCCGATAATTCGCGGTGATGGTTTCTCCGGTCTGGACGCTCCCGGCATCGTAGGTAACATCCACCCTGACCATTTCGGACGGATCCTCTTCTCCCTGCAGCGCAAACGGTCCTATCTGGTCGATATATATTTCTGTATACCCGCCGTTTTCCCCCGGGCCGGAATAAACATTGCCGTAGATCGTCATATATTCCCCGGCCGTGGGGGTGAAGGTGCATGATCCGTGTTTTTCATGATAATTCACACCGGGAAGCGTAATGGACTTCGAATACTGTCCGCTTCTCAGATAGACGGAAATCCCGCAGCCGACAAAATCCTCGCACGCCACATCCCAGCTGATGGTCATTTCCTGACCGATCACAGGCGTTTCCGGAGAGATGCTGAGGTTGATGGATACGGCCTTCCGGATCGTCAGCCGGCCGTCCGTCACCTGGAAAGTCACATCGAAGTTCTCATTGGTATTGCTGAAGTCCTCCCCGCTCAGCCCCATATAATAGGTGCCGGCGCCGGTTCCGCTCACGGTGTCGTTCCCGGTAAACCGGATATACTCTTCCCGGTACAGATCCCGTCCGAAGTAAATATCATACCCCGTCACCTCGTGCGCTTCTCCGTCATAGTCGGCGATGCCTTCGTTTCCTGTGATCAGCACGGTAATCCATGCAGGATTGATATGCAGCATGCCGTCCGTGACTTCAAAGGTCACGTCGTACGCCGGATTCAGGTTTTCGAAGTCGTCGCTGCGCAGCCCCATGGGATAGGTGCCGGCATCCGTTCCGGCGGCCGCCGCGTTTCCGGTGTACGCGATGTCATTCACTGTATAGAACGGATTGCTGGTCTCCACATTATATCCGAAAATCCGCTGCTCCTCGCCATTATACTCAGTGTATGACTGAACGCCGGTAATCCACACGGTCACGGTATTCGGCAGCGCGTCTCCGAAGATCACGTTCATCCCGTCCAGTTTGGGATTGTCCGTGCCCGCAGTCATCGCCTGCCACGCGGCCTCACTGCCGGCGAAGTAAATGGCTGTCAGACTGTCACATCCTTCAAACACCGCATCCCCGAGCATGGTTACGCTGTCCGGAATGAGAATGCTGTGGATGGCTATGCAGCCGGTGAAAGCACCGTTTCCGATGACAGTCACGCCGTTCTCCAGAACCACCGTCTCGATCTGATACCTGTATTCGTACCACGGGGTGGTGCCGGCGTCATAGTGATTCATCACCCCCGTGCCGCTGATGGTCAGCGTGCCGTCGTTCAGCAGCCATGTCAGGTTTTCTCCGCATGTTCCGCCGGCTTCTCCCTGGGTTACGGGAAGGGTGAAGGACACTGTTTCACCGGTCGTTGAATCGTCCGCCGGCGTCAGTTCAAATCGTACGGAATGGCTGTCCGCGGTATTGTCATAATTCGTCAGTGCAAACGAAAGACTGTTCGTGAATCCCCAATAGGTATCCTCAATCAGAACAACCCCGTTGTCTGTTTCAACATGGATCAGGGTCTTCGGGTAAATACCGGTTTCGCCGCCTGTCACATCCCATGCAACTTCCGTCCGGCCCCGTGCGTAAACCGCTGAAGGCAGGCCGTTATAGAAATCAATTCCCAGCGGATTGAGGATTGTATCGCCGGTCACAGTGACGGAGCTGTTCAGTTCATATGGCCCCTGAGAAAAATACCATCCGTTCTCATCCTGGATGTTGAAAATCAATCCGTATTCGCCGGCCGTCGTGGGGGTGATGCTCATTTCACCGGAAGATGCCCGCAGCCTTCTGTGATGCAGCCAGTCACTGCCTCCAAAGCCGTCCTTTCTGACCCACTGAGCGCTGATGTCGGAATAGTTCCCGCTTCCGCCGGTAATCTGATAGTGCGCGATGATTGGTTCCCCGGTCTGAACGCTCGCGGCATCGTAGGTGATTTCCACCCCGACCGCTTCAGCGGGATCCCAGTCTCCCTGCAGCGCCACCGGTCCCAGCGATTCGCTGAACCCATCCATTTCCGCGCCGTAATAGACGTAGGCGTAAATCGTCATTTTCTCCCCTTCCGTGGGGATGAAGGTATACGATCCGCTCTTCGCGTTATGATTCACATCGGAGGGATAATAGGATTTCCAGCGGTTTCCGCTTGTCAGACTGATGGATAGTTCGATGCCCGCAAATTCGTCGCATTCCACGTCCCAGCTGACGGTCATCTCCTGACCGATCACAGGTGTTTCCGGAGAGATGCTGAGGTTGATTGCTTCTCTTTTCTGGATCGTCAGCCAGCCGTCTCTCACATTGAACGTCACCGCAAAGTTTTCGTTGGTATTGCTGAAGTTCTCCTCGCTCAGTCCCATATAGTAGGTCCCGGCACTGGTTCCGTTCACGGTGTCTTCGCCGTCAAACTGAATATACTCTTCCCGGTACAGGTCCCGGCCGAAGTAAATGTCATACCCGGTAACCGAGTGCGCTTCTCCGTCATAATCAATGACGTCTGCGTACCCTGTGATTAACACGGTGATCTCCGCCGGCAGAATCTGCAGCCCCCCGTCTGTGACGACAAAGGTCACGTCGAACGCCGGATTCAGGTTCTCGAAATCGTCGCTGCTCAGCCCCATGGCGTAAGTGCCGGCATTCGTGCCTGTGGCTTCAGCGCTTCTCCTGCACCTGATATATTCCGCGCTGTAAAGCGGATTGCCGATCTCAATATCATATCCGGAAACCTGATGCTCTGCCCCGTCATACTCCAGGACTTCGCTGTGTCCGTGGATCGTGACCACAACCTCCGTTGTTTCCGCATAGCTGATCATGCTGCCCGTCAGCATCGCCATCAGCATGATGATGATAATTATCCCGATAAACCGCAAGCCCTTTCGCATCCCTGTTTCCCTCCCGATCGGTCTTTCCTGCATAAAAAAGCCATAGCTCCGCCGTACGGGCCGCAAAAGCGCCTCGCCATCTCCGGAACTATGTCCTCCACCCTCTCCGCGGCGACCATCGGCACGACTGCGTCAGCATGGATTTCTGCCTTGTTTTCGGAAAAAAGGGTGCATCAAAAAAGCCCGTTCCTCCAATATGCATTCTATCATAAAATCCCGCTGCAGTCTATATTTGATTGTCTCTGAGAACAGAAATAAACGATTTTATTTCATTTCATCCGTCCGTTCGCTGACGATATACCGGGGCCGCTGCTTGGTTTCGAGGAAGATTTTTCCCACATATTCCCCGATCACGCCCAGGGAAATCAGCTGGATTCCGCCCAGGAAAGCCACTGCGATCAGCGTACTGGCCCATCCGGCCACGGCCCGTCCCGTGATCCAGGCAATCAGCGCATAAAGAATCAGCAGAAACGCCGCCAGCGAAATCACGACCCCCAGCCCCGTGATGATCCGGATCGGCTTCACGCTCAGGGACGTAATCCCGTCAAAGGCCAGCGCCAGCATCCTCTTCAGCGGATAATGGCTTTCTCCGGCCAGGCGTTCGTTCCGCTCGTAATATACGCTGGTGCTCTTGAACCCCACCAGCGGGAACATCCCCCGCAGGAAAATGTTGACCTCCCGGAAGTTCGCAAATTCCTTCAGCACCCGGGCCGACACCAGCCGGTAGTCCGCGTGATTGTATACCGTGTCCGCGCCCATCCGGTTCAGCAGCTTATAGAAGCTCTGAGCCGTAAACCTCTTGAAGAACGTGTCTGTTTCCCGGGATGACCGGACGCCGTAGACGATCTCCGCCCCGTCCAGGTACGCGTCCACCATCTGATCCATGGCGCCGATGTCGTCCTGCCCGTCGCAGTCGATCGAGATCGTGATATCGCACTTCTCCCGGGCCTCCATCAGTCCGCACAGCAGCGCGTTCTGGTGCCCCCGGTTCCGGCTCAGGCACAGCCCCTGAAAATGCGGATCCGCCGCGCTCATCTCCCGGATCATCTCCCAGGTCCGGTCTTTGCTCCCGTCATTGACAAACAGCACCCGGCTCTCCGGATCGATTTTTCCGCTTTCCTCCAGCTTTCGCAGCTCTTCCCGGAACATCGGCGCCGTCAGCGGCAGCACCTCTTCCTCGTTATAGCACGGCACCACGATAAACAGCTTCGGCTTATTGTTCATGAATCCATTAGTCCCTTTCCGACCCGGCCCTGGCATTACGATTTCAGCTATTGCATATAATTTGCAGCCCGGCGGGGATTTCCCGCCGTGGGGCCCTTTGACGACGCCGGTACTTAGGCTGTGCCAAGCGAAGCGCCGGCAGAGCCTTTGTACCGCTGCGTCGTCAACGGCAGCGAGAGCGACGCCCCACGGGGGAAATACCCGCGCCAGGGCTGCCTCCGTGCCTATTCCGCCTTCTCCTCCCTGGTATCCAGCTTCACAACATACTGCGGGCTGCGGTTCATCGCCATGAAAATCCGCCCTACATACTCTCCGACGAGTCCCATCATCATCATCAGGACCCCGAAAAGGAAAAGCATCATCGCCATCAGGCTCGTCCACCCGGTGTCGATCGCGTCCTTCCAGATCAGCTTGTGCACAATCAGGAAGATCCCCATCAGCACCCCGATGATGGAAACCCCGCCGCCCACCAGCGTCGCGATCCGCAGCGGCTTCACAGAGAAGGCTGTAAAAGCGTTCGTCCACAGCTTGAACAGCTTGAACAGCGTATATCCGCTCTCGCCTTCCTCCCGCTCCCGGCTGTCCACATGCACGTTCACATACCGCGAGGTGGATCGCAGCGCCAGTCCGTCCACATAGGGGAAGGGGCTCTCGCACCGCACCATCTCCTCGATCACAAAGCGCTTCGCCGCGTAGTAGCTCGACAGGTACAGCTCCCTTGGCTTCCCCATCAGCCAGGAAAACATCCGGTTGGTCATCTTCGATCCGGCCACCCGCCAGACCGCCTTCGGGGCCTCGGGCTCGCTGGCGTAAACCAGGTCATGCTCCCCGTCGATGGCGCCGATCAGCCGGAACATCTGCTCCGGCGGATTCTGTCCGTCGTCATCCAGGCTGACCACAATCTCCCCGTTCACCTGCCGGTATCCCGCCATCAGCGCTGCGTGCTGGCCGAAATTCCGGCTGAAGCAGATCCCGTGAATCTTCGGGTTTTCCTCACTCAGCTCCCGGATCACTTCCCAGGTCTCGTCCGGCGGATTGTCGTTCACGAGAATGATCTCATAATCCCATTCCGGATGCGCCGCAAATACATCCTCGATCCCGGCGACGACCTTCCCGATCGTCTTCGCGCTGTGGTAGCAGGGAATCACACAGCTGACCGTTTCCTTCCCCGTCGTCCGGGTCCGGATCACTGTTCCGCGTTCTGTCTTCTCCGTATATCCCGTCCGCTGCGTCTTTTCCGGTTCCATCATTCCCCGCTCTCCCATCTTTTTCAGTCGATAACCTCTTATTTCCGGAAGAATTCCAGCACCGCTCCGATCACGGTTTCCCGGTCCTTTTCCGTCATCCCGTAATACATCGGCAGCCGCACCAGCCGGTCGCTCTCCTTCGTCGTATACCGGTCTTCGCCGTGGAACCGCCCAAACTTTTGCCCTGCCGGTGCGGAATGCAGCGGCACATAGTGGAACACGCACCCGATCTCCCGCTCCTTCATGAATCGGATAAACGCCGTCCGGTCTTCCAGATCCCGGCACTTGATATAATACATATGCGCGTTATGCACGCATTCCTCAGGTACTGTGGGCAGCCCGATCCTGCCGGCATCCTGCAGTTCCCGGAACGCTTTATGATACGCATTCCAGGTTCCCAGCCGATTCGCGTTGATTGCCTCCGCCTTCTCCAGCTGGGCCCACAGATAAGCCGCGTTCAGATCGCTGGGCAGGTAACTGTCTCCGTAGTCCACCCAGTTGTATTTGGCCACCTGTCCCCGGAAGAACTGGCTCCGGTTGGTGCCCTTCTCCCGTAAAATCTCCGCCCTCAGGATGTCCTCTTCCCGGTGCAGCAGCAGCGCGCCGCCCTCTCCCATGGAAGATTTCTTCGTCTCATGGAAGGAGAAGCACCCGAAATACCCCAGCGTCCCCAGGGCTTTTCCCCTGTAGGTGCTCATCACGCCATGGGCCGCGTCCTCGACTACCTTCAGCCCGTGCCGCTTCGCGATCTCCAGAATCGTGTCCATCTC
>JAFRGU010000030.1 GCA_017433675.1 Clostridia bacterium | reverse complement strand
GGGCATCAGGGATGCATGCAGATTTGATGAATGAACGAAATCACCGGGTGAACCATCCCCGGTAACCAGGATGGAGGAAAAAAGATGTATCGAATCGCGAGCAGACGGGAGCTGAACCCCAGTATGATCCAACTGGAGGTGAAGGCACCTCTGGTGGCCAGAAAGGCAAAACCGGGGCAGTTTATCATCCTGCGGGTGGACGAAGCAGGGGAACGGATTCCTCTGACCATCGCCGGCACGGATCCCCAAGCAGGAACAGTGAAGATTATTTTCCAAGTCGTCGGTGCCACGACGGAGCAGCTGAAGTTCAAAATGGCCGGAGATTTCCTGCAGGATTTCGCCGGGCCGCTGGGACGCCCCACGGAGACAGAAGGCAGACGGAATGTATGCATCATCGGCGGCGGAGCCGGATGTGCCATCGCGATGCCGGTGGCTGAGGAATTCCACCGGCTTGGCGCAAAGGTAACCAGCATTATCGGCTTCAGGAACAAGGATCTGCTGATTCTGGAAGATGAATTCCGGGACTGTTCGGACAACCTGATTGTGATGACGGACGACGGCAGCTACGGACGGCACGGAAATGTGACGATCCCGCTGAAGGAGATGCTGGAGGCCGGAGAACGATTTGATCTGGTGGTCGCCATCGGGCCGCTGATTATGATGAAATTTGTCGCCCTGGCGGCAAAGCCATTCGGCGTACCGGTGACTGTGAGCATGAATCCCATCATGATTGACGGGACGGGAATGTGCGGCGGATGCAGGATCACGCTGGTACAGGACGGGAAGCGGGTCACAAAATTCGCGTGCGTGGACGGGCCGGATTTCGACGGATATGAAGTGGACTTCGATGAAGCCATGAGCCGTTCACGCATGTATGCCGAATTTGAACGGCATGCCTATGAGGAAGCCTGCAATCTCTTTGAAAAGGAGGCGCAGTAAAATGGCGGTGAACCCGAAAAAGCATGATATGCCGACTCAGGATGCCCAGGTCCGGGCCCGGAATTTTCAGGAAGTCGCACTGGGATATCCCCTGGAGATTGCCCAGGAAGAGGCGAAACGCTGCCTGAACTGCAAGAACCGTCCCTGCGTCTCCGGATGCCCGGTCAATATCTCGATTCCGGATTTTATCCGGGAAATCGCGGAGGGACACTTTGAAGCAGCTTATCAGGTGATCAGCCGGAGTTCTTCCCTGCCGGCTGTGTGCGGGCGGGTATGCCCGCAGGAAACCCAGTGCGAGAGCCAGTGCACCCTGCATACCCGGGCGAAGATGGATCCGGTGGGAATCGGCCGGCTGGAACGCTTTGTGGCGGACTGGCATAATGCCAATATAACGGAGAAGGCCCAGGCACCGACGCCCAACGGGCATCGGGTCGCCGTAATCGGTGCCGGCCCTTCCGGGCTGACCTGCGCAGGAGATCTGGCCAGGAAAGGCTTCCAGGTTTCCATTTTTGAAGCGCTGCATACCGCTGGCGGCGTACTGGTTTATGGTATCCCGGAATTCCGGCTGCCCAAAGCCATCGTGGCAAAGGAAGTCGAAACGCTGAAGGAAATGGGTGTTGATATCCAGACCAATGTCATCATTGGAAAAACCCTGACTATTGACGAGCTTTTTGAGGATGGATACGAGGCAGTCTTCATCGGGAGCGGCGCCGGCCTGCCCAACTTCATGAACATCCCCGGGGAAGCCCTGAAGGGCGTTTACTCCGCGAACGAATTCCTGACCCGGAGCAACCTGATGAAGGCCTATCTGGAGAATCCCAAAACGCCCATCATGAAAGGCGGCAGGGTGGCCGTGGTAGGCGGCGGCAACGTGGCCATGGACGCGGCCCGGACGGCACTGCGCCTCGGTGCGGAAAAGGTATATATCATCTACCGCCGAAGCATGGAGGAGCTGCCGGCCCGACGGGAAGAGGTGGAACATGCGGAAGAGGAAGGCATCGACTTCCGGCTGCTGAACAACCCGGTGGAAATCCTGGGCTACAGCAATCCGGATAATCCGCGTGATCCGAAAAACGGCTTTGTCACCGGTATCCGCTGTATCCGGATGGAGCTTGGCGAGCCGGACGCCAGCGGAAGACGGCGGCCGGTGGAGATTCCCGGCAGCGAATTTGAGCTGGATGTGGACGCAGTCGTCATGGCTATCGGAACCAGCCCGAACCCGCTGATCAAGCAGACGACGGAGGGGCTGGAAGTGAACCGGCGTGGCGGCATCGTGATCGATGAGCGGGGTCTGACCTCCCGGGAGCGGGTGTACGCGGGCGGTGACGCGGTGACCGGGGCTGCGACCGTCATTTCCGCCATGGGAGCCGGCAAACTGGCAGCATCAGCGATTGCTGAGGCACTGGCCTGAGGACATATCTTTTTTGGTAAACTACTTTCCATCAACGCTGATTTGCGGTATAATAATACAGCGCCGTGGCGCAGCGAAAAAAGAAACGACAAATCAGGCAGGAGGAATGAAACCATGTCCGTGATCGAACGTATCAAGGCTCAGGCGAAAAACAACGTGAAGCACATCGTGCTGGCGGAGGGAAGCGAACCCCGGACCGTACAGGCAGCCGCGAAGATTGTGGCAGAGGGTCTGGCGAAGATTACGCTGGTCGGCAATCCGGAAGAAATCCAGAAGGTAGCTGCGAAGACCGGTACTGATCTGTCGGGCGTGGCTATCGTGGATCCCGCTACCTGTGAGAAGAGCGAAGCCTATGCCGCGAAACTGTGCGAGCTGCGGCAGAAGAAGGGCATGACCATCGAACAGGCCCGCGATCTGGTATACAAGAATACACTTTATTTCGCAACAATGATGCTGAAGATGGATGATGCGGACGGCATGGTGGCCGGCGCCATCAATTCCACCGGCAATGTACTCCGTCCGGCGCTGCAGATCATCAAGATGGCTCCCGGAATCTCCACAGCTTCCAGCTGCTTCATTATGGAATTGCCCACGAAGGAATACGGGGACGACGGCGTGATGCTTTTCGGTGACTGTGCCGTGAACATTGAGCCCAATGCAGATGAGCTGGCCGCAATTGCCCTTGCGACTGCGAGCACGTGCAAGAGCCTGCTGCAGGCGGAGCCCCGGGTGGCGATGCTGAGCTTCTCCACCAAGGGAAGCGCAAAGCATGATGTGGTGACGCTGGTGCAGGAAGCCACCGCAAAAGCGAAGGAACTGGCTCCCGATCTGATGCTGGACGGCGAACTGCAGGCGGATGCTGCGCTGGTGCCGGAAGTGGCCAGCCTGAAAGCACCCGGATCCCCCGTGGCCGGCAAGAATCCGAACGTCCTGATTTTCCCGAACCTGGGAGCGGGCAATATCGGATACAAGCTGGTGCAGCGGCTGGCGGGCGCCAAGGCCATCGGTCCGATCATCCAGGGCCTTGCCAAGCCGGTCAACGACCTGAGCCGCGGATGCAACGTGGAAGAAATCGTCAACACTGTGGCGGCTGTCGCTGTTATTGCGCAGGGCTGATACAAAGGAAAAACAGAAGGGCTCCTTCTCTCCCACGGGGGAGAAGGAGCCTTTTTTGCAGAATACATATAAAGTAAATGCATTAAAGGAGGTTCCGACCATGGCTGATTACCGAATGGAGACCCTGTGCGTACAGGGAGGCTATACCCCGGGAAACGGGGAACCGAGGCAGATTCCCATTGTGCAGAGCACGACATTCAAATATCTTACCGGGGAGGACATGGGAAAGCTGTTTGATCTGGAAGCCCCGGGCTACTTCTATACCCGGCTGCAGAATCCGACCAACGACTATGTTGCCGCCAAGATCGCGGCGCTGGAGGGCGGAACGGCTGCCATGCTGACTTCCTCCGGACAGGCGGCGAACTTCTTTGCGATGTTCAATCTGGCAGGGTGCGGGGATCATATTGTCGCTTCTTCCAGCATCTATGGAGGCACGTTCAATCTGATCAGCGTCACAATGGCCCGGATGGGCATCGAGGTCACTTTTGTGGATCCGAACTGCACGGATGAAGAACTGAACGCCGCATTCCGGGAGAACACAAAATGCGTCTTCGGCGAGACCATCGCGAACCCGGCGCTGACAGTGCTGGATATCGAACAGTTTGCCAGGGCAGCCCATGCGCATGGCGTGCCGCTGATTGTGGACAATACCTTTGCGACACCTGTCAACTGCCGGCCCATCGAATGGGGCGCGGATATCGTGACCCATTCCACGACGAAGTATATGGACGGACACGGTGCGGCGGTGGGCGGCGCCATCGTGGACAGCGGGAAATTCGACTGGATGGCCCACCCGGAGAAATTTCCGGGCCTGTGCATGCCGGATGAAAGCTACCACGGTATCACCTACGCGGAGAAATTCGGCCAGGAGGGGGCTTTCATCACCAAGTGCACGGCTCAGCTGATGCGGGACTTCGGTGCAATTCAAGCCCCGCAGCACGCTTTCTATCTGAATCTGGGACTGGAGAGCCTGCATGTCCGCATGGCGAGACACTGCGAAAACGGAAAGGCCGTGGCGGAATATCTGCAGAAGCACCCGAAGGTGGTTCATGTGAGCTACTGCGACCTGCCGGGGGATCCCTATCACGAAAGAGCCCGGAAATATCTGCCGAAGGGATCCTGCGGGGTCGTCAGCTTTGAGCTGCAGGGCGGCCGGGAGGCGGCTTCCGTATTCATGAACAGCCTGCGGCTGGCTGCAATCGAAACCCATGTGGCGGATGCCAGAACCTGCTGCCTGAATCCGGCAACGACGACTCACCGCCAGATGACGGATGATCAGCTTAATGCGGCAGGAATTCCCGCCGGGCTGGTCCGGATGAGCTGCGGACTGGAGAGTGCGGAAGATCTGATTGCCGATATCGCACAGGCCCTGGAGAAGGTCTGACCTTTCCCCCTTGATCGCTGTCTCTCCGGGGAGAAGAAAGAACCGGGAACCCTGCTGCGAAGCAAACTTGACTCAACAAGGAAATAACCATGACAAAACTGATTAATGATGGATGGCTGTTTGCAAAGCTGCCCTCCGAAAGCACCCTGGCCGAGGCTGAAAAAGTGCATTTTACTCCGGTGGATCTGCCTCATGACTGGCTGATCTGGCAGACGGAGGATCTTTATGAATCCGCTGACGCCTGGTATATGCGGGAGCTGGAATTCAGCGCGGAAGCGGAGTTTCCGGTTTCGATCCTCGTCTTCGATGGCATATATATGGACTGTGACGTTCTGCTGAACGGGGAAGTAATCTGCAGCCATCCGTATGGATATACTGCCTTCCAGGTATCGCTGACAGGAAAACTCCGATCTGGGAAAAACCGGCTGATGGTACATATCCGGCATCAGAGTCCAAACAGCCGCTGGTATTCCGGAAGCGGGATTTTCCGGGATGTGACCCTCCTACGCCTGCCGGAGAACCATCTTATCCCGGACGGCCTGGCGGTGAAGACGGAACGGACGGATGACGGGTGGCAGCTGCGCCTGTCCGCTGAGACCGAAGGCCTGCCAGGTATCCCGTGCCACTGCACGCTGACGGACGATGACGGGTATGCTGTTTCAGAAGCTGAAGGCAGAAGCCGGGACGGAAAGATCAGCATTACCATGACGATTCCGGGGGGCTATTCCTGGTCTCCGGAGCATCCCTATCTGTATACCCTGCATCTGGAATATGCCGGACAGTCTGAGACCCGTCGGGTCGGACTCCGGTCACTGGCCATGGACCCGGAAAAGGGCTTGCTGCTGAACGGGCAGAAGATCAGGCTGCATGGGGTATGCCTGCATCATGACCTTGGCGCCCTGGGTGCCGCTTTCCATGAGAAGGCTGCGAGACGCCAGCTTCGTGTCATGAAGGAAATGGGTGTCAATGCCGTGCGAACCAGCCATAATCCGCCGGCAGCCCGTTTTCTGGACCTTTGCGATGAAATGGGTATTCTGGTGGATGACGAGGCGTTTGATATGTGGGAAAGGCCGAAGACCACCTATGATTATGCCCGTTTTTTCGACGAATGGGCGGAAAGGGATGTCGCTTCCTGGGTGAGAAGGGATCGCTGTCATCCGAGTGTGTTTATGTGGTCCATCGGCAATGAGATCTACGACATGCACGCAGACCTGCGCGGAACGGAAGTCACGAAATATCTGGCGGAACAGGTGCGGCTGCACGATTCCATGCATCAGGCATTCACGACGTTTGGCTGCAATTATATGCCCTGGGAAGGCGGACAGCGCTGTGCGGATTTTGTGGAGGCGGTTGGTTATAACTATGGAGAAAAGTATTACGACGACCATCATCGGGCTCATCCTTCCTGGGTCATCTATGGGAGTGAGACCGCCAGCGTTCTCGCCAGCCGGGGTGTTTATCATTTTCCCATCGAGCGCAGCATCATGAGTGAAGCGGACCGGCAGTGTTCAGCGCTCGGGAACAGCAACACCAGCTGGGGTGCCGCAGATCTCCGAAAGATGCTTACAGACGATGAGCAGAATGCCTACAGCCTGGGGCAGTTCATCTGGAGCGGAATTGATTATATCGGAGAGCCAACGCCCTACCATACGCGGAGCTGCTACTTCGGCCAGACGGACACTGCCTGCTTCCCCAAGGATGCCTATTATCTGTTCCAATGCTTCTGGTCTGACCGGAAGATGCTGCATATCGGGGTAACCTGGGACTGGAATGAAGGTCAGATGATCGATGTCCCGGTGATGACGAACGGTTCGGAGGCTGAGCTGCTTCTGAACGGAGACTCCCTCGGCCGGAAGAAGGTGATCCGGCAGGACGCAGATAAATGCCTTCCGGTCTGGAAAATTCCTTTCAAGCCCGGTGAACTGCGCGCCATCGCATACGATGAAAACGGCATGAAGATCGGTGAGGAGATCCGGGTGACTCCGGGAGAGCCGGATCATCTGCGGCTGGAAGCTGAGGATGATTCTCTGCTGTCGGACGGATGGGATCTGACTTTTGTCACGGTCAGCGCGGAAGACGCCGAAGGGAATCCCGTGGAAAACGCAAGAGAACGGGTTCGGGTGACCGTTTTCGGAGGCGGGTGCCTCCTGGGTACCGATAACGGTGATTCCACCGATGAGGACGGATATAAGGCCAGCTGCCGAAGGCTCTTCAGCGGGAAACTCCTGCTCATGATCGGATCGACGGGTGAGAAAGAAGACATACAGATCCGTGTTGAAAGCAGACGCTGCGGCACAGCCCGGATATCTATTCCGATCCGGAAAGCGGACAGGATCGCCGGGCGCTCCCGTCTCCAGCGGATCGCTCCGACGAGGCTGCCGAACTGGACAGATGTACGCCGGATCGATCTGAAAGCGGAAGGATCCACCGTCCTGACCCGGGAACAGCCGGAATGCACCTTTCGATTCCGGATTCTGCCGGATGACGCAACCGCGCCGGAAATCCGGTGGCAGGTTACCAACGATTCCGGTATCGAAACCCCGTTCGTTCATGTCCGGACAGAAGGGGACCGTGCCATCGTGCACGCGGAGGGGGATGGGAAATACTATCTGCGGGCCCTCTGGGGTGAAACTGCAGAGAGAACGGATGTAATCAGTCAGATCGAGTTTTCTGCTGTTCATGTCGGCGAACCTGCCCTGGATGCCTATAGCTACATCTCAGCCGGATTGTTCGACCGCTCATCGGGGGAGATCGGTCCCGGCAATGACAAGGGGATTGCATTCGCCCGGGACGGGGAGAGTTCAGTGGGCTTCAGCCGCATTGATTTCGGACCGACCGGAAGCGACCGGATCACCATTGATATTTTTGCCCTGAACGGTGATGCATATCATCTCGAACTGTTTGACGGAGATCCTGAACAGGGCGGAAGGCTTATCCGGACACTGACCTATCAGAAGCCGAGCATCTGGAATGTGTATCAGGCTGAGAGCTGGTCCCTGGGCGAACGGCTGACCGGAATCCATACATTGTTCTTCCGAATGCGTGACAAAATCCATATGAAAGGCTTTTCCTTTGAGAAACAGGAAAAAGCATTCCTCCCGCACACTGCAGGAAGCGCCGAGAATGTATATGGGGACAGCTTCGTACTGAACGGCAGCGCGGTCCGGGAGATTGGAAACAATGTGTCGCTTATCTGGGAGGATATGGATTTCGGCGGTGAAAATGAGGTTATCCTTGAAGTGACCGGGAAAACGCCGCTTCCTGTCAATACCATCGCGATCCGTATCAAAAGCAGGACGGGCGATGAAAACACCTTTGTGATGGAATTTGCCGGCAGAGACCGAAGGACACAGTCGATGAAGCTTTCTGTTCCGACCGGAATCTGCACTGTAACATTTGTTTTCCTGCCGGGAAGTCATTTTGACTTTGAGCGCTTCCGTTTTCACAGAATATCGGCCAGCAGGTCAGACGACTGAATTCACCAGGAGCCCGTTTGTGGCGAAGTCAGGTATGCGAGTGATCAGTGAAAGCAGAAAAGCCGGTACCGCACAGAAAAAGGAGGCAGGATGACGCATAGAAGCGAAACGGGAACGCCATTTACTCCGCTGGAGCAGGGAAGCGCGACGGGGTATGAAGCGCATTATGAATACAGCGAGCGGATGCAGGTGACCCAGTACCACTGTCACGACTATTATGAACTGTATATCCATCTTCGCGGCGGAGAATACATGGGGGTGGACAACAAGCTTTATCTGCTGAAGCCGAACCAGATGTTTATTATTCCGCCCTTCTACATGCACGGGCTGTCCTGTACGAAAGAAATGCGCGGATATGAACGGGCCTATCTGAACCTGTCTCCGGAAATCATGGAGATACTTGGCTGCGGGCAGCTGAACCTCGGAGATTATCTGCGGTCATTTACCTCGCGGGAACAGTATACCTATCAGCTGGACGAAGAACGGGCCAGGCAGTTCGTTCAGTGCATCCGGTCCATCCAGGAAGACCAGGGAAAGGATCTGAAACCAACACAGCGCTTTCAGATGTATGCAAAGATGATTGACCTGATGAGCCTTGTCTGCCAGGTGGCCGGGGAGGAAGAACCGGAGCAGGAGGGGGCTGTATCCAACAGCTTCATCCAGGACGTGCTGACCTATATCAACAATCACTATACGGAGGAGCTTCGGGTCGGTGAGCTGGCAAAGCACTTCAGCGTCAGTGATTCCTACCTGAGTCATGAATTTGCCCGGCTGACAAACCGAAGCCTGTATGAATACATTCTGTACCGGCGGATCATGCTGTCCCGGCAGAAAATGATGAGCGAGGATTCCCTGAACGTGATTGCGTACCAGTGCGGTTTCAACGACTATTCCAATTATCTTCGCTCTTTTACCAAACTCGTGGGCATGTCGCCAAGCCGATACCGGAAACGGCTGAAGCAATTTAAAAATATGGAACAAGTGGGTAGAGGGGACTGAATCCGGGCAAAACCGGAAAAGACACCGGTGCCCGGAATCAAAAAAGGGGACCGGATGATTCCGGTCCCCCTTCTGTCATGTTCCTTGATTATTTGGCAGCAGGTGCTTCGCCGTAAACAGCCAGCAGCTTTTCGGCACGCTCGTCAATAATAGCCTGTCCGCCGGAGGCCAGATAGTCGTCCATACCGGCATCAAATACCGCGTCGAACTGATCCACAGAAGCGGAAACCGCCTGGGTCAGCATTGCGTCTCTCTTCGCGGTCAGGCTGGTGCCGACATCCGTCTCAGCCACGATATCGCCGACGGAATATTTTTTCGCGGTCCGGCCGTTCGCAATGGACGCCTCATGCGCGCCAACCACGATCTCAGCAGGAACAGAGGAATAGTTCAGTGCGCGGGAGGACTCAGTGGCTTCGCCGATATACAGACCGTTGACGGTGATGGTGTAGTCGATGTTCATACCGGAGTTCATGATCCAGTCACCGGTAGCGGCCAGGGTCTTGTATGCGCCGTTCTCGGTGAGCTCGTGGTTCACGCCTTCCTTACCGGTCTGCAGGAACTTGATGGTATCCGGGTTGGAAATGAAGTTCACATAAAGCAGAGAGGCCAGAGGTTCCTTATTGGTCGCGGGGAAGAAGACTTTCCGGTCAACGCGGTCGGCCAGGAACTTCCGGGTGATGCCCGCATCGTTCTTGAAGCAATCCACCGCCACAAACGCGGCATCGGGGCCAACGTTCCGGACCAGGTTGGCTTCAATGGAGTCATCGTTGTTGCGGAAAGGATAGTCCCAGTTATGCATGAAGGCACCCACATAACCGGCCTTCATCATGTCATCCTCAGCGGTACTGTCCGTGTACAGACCGAAATCCTTCCAGACCAGGCCTTCATTGTACCACTGGTTCAGCACACGAATACCTTCCTTATAGCCGGGGTACAGCATATGACGATCATCGTAGCCATAAACATACAGGGTTGCGTCATCAATGTCTTCCGCGACCTTGCTGATGCTCAGCAGATCATTCCGCCAGCCGATATCCGTGGAGGTGCTGTAGGGGACCATCTTGTCGGCATCCGCTCCGAGCAGGGTTTCCGCATTATCCCGGAAAGCCACGAGGCAGTCATGGAACTCTTCCTCGGTGGTGGGCAGTGCCAGACCCAGCTTATCCAGCCAGTCTTTCCGGATGAAGGTGTTCAGACGGGCGCGGTCCGCCAGCACGGCTTCCACGGCCCACACAGTCTTGGTTTCCGGATCCTGATCATAATAGATATTGTAATCTTCCAGCAGCGCCCACATGTCGCCCAGCTGATCCTTATACTCTTCCAGCCAGGGGTTCAGATCGATGATGCCGCCCATATCCGCGAAGGTCTGAATCGTTGGATAGGAGTAGGTGACGCAGATGTCAGGCGCCTCACCAGTGGCCAGCAGATTGTTGATGTCATCCACTTCGGACCAGCGGCCGACGGAGACGTATTCCACTTCCACGTTATACTTCTCCAGCATGCCCTGCTTGATATAGTCGGTAAAGGGATTGTTGGTGGGATCGCTTCCGCCGTCATTGTTGCGGTTGAAGATTTCCACCTTGATGTGTCTGGTTTCGGTGAACTTTCCATCCACGAAACCATCATCCGCCGCAAACGCGGTGGAGAAGATGCCCATGGCTGCAACCAGGGCCAGCGCCAGAACCAGAGACAGGAACCGTTTCATTTGTCTTTCCTCCTTATTTTTTTACCGTCCCAGGACGGTGGATAACAAAACAGGCGATGTTTATCCCTTCACCGCACCGATGGTGACACCGGTCACAAAATAGCGCTGCAGCCAGGGATAAACAATCAGAATCGGCACCGTAGCGAACATGACCGTCGCCATCTGAATGGTCTTGGAAACACCGTTGTTGAAGAAGCCTTCCTGCGCGACCTGCTCGCTTGTCTGCGTGGAGTTCTTGATGACGTTGTAGAGCAGCAGCTGGATCGGCCAGTATTTTTCGCTCTCGCTCTTCTTCAGATACATCAGCGCATCGCTGAATCCATTCCACCGGCCTACCGCATAGAACAACGCCAGGGTGGCAATGACCGGAAGACTCAGCGGGAGATATACCCGAAACAGAACCCGGATCGGGCCGGCCCCGTCTATTTCCGCCGCTTCACGCAGACTATCCGGCACCCCGTAGAAGAAACTGCGCATGATAATGACATTGAAAACGCTGATGCAGTTGGGCACAATCAGAGCCCAGGGCGTATTCAGAAAATGAATGTTGTTCAGCAGAATATAGGAAGGAATTGTCCCTGCGCTGAAGTACATGGTGAACAGAATGATGAAATTGATGACCTTGCCGCCGCGCAGATTCGGATAAATCAGCGGATAGGCGGTACAGATGGTCAGGAACAGGGACAGAAGGGTGCAAACGACCGTCAGGACAGCTGTCCACCCCAGGCTCCGGACGTATTTTTCCGTGGTCATTACCGTCTTGTAGGCTTCCAGATTCCAGCCTTTCGGCCAGAGGAATACGTCATTCCGTACCAGGGCATCGGCGGAAGAAAGGCTGCATGCCAGTACGTGTACCATGGGGAGCAGACAGATCAGCATGGCCACCAGACAGACGAAGGCGATAACCAGATCGCCGACCCGGGTTTTCCGGGACTTGATCATTCCATCATGAAGCTTCTTGTTCGGCAGGGAAGCCGCGTTATTGACTGTACTCATCCTGATCGCCTCCTTACCAGATTCCACGCTCGCCGAACTTCTTTGCCAGGGAGTTCGACAAGAGGAGGAAGATCACGCAGACAACGCTCTGGAACAGTCCGACGGCAGTGCTCAGACTGAACTGACTGCCCTGAATGCCGCGCTCATAAACAAAGATGGAAATTGTCTTGCTGGCTCCGACCACCAGCGGGTTGCTCAGGGTGAATGGCCGATCAAATTCAGAACCCAGAATGTGCCCCAGATTCATGATCAGCAGAACAATAATCGTGGAGCGGATGCCCGGCAGCGTGATGTGCCAGATCTTCTGAAGCCGGCTGGCGCCGTCCACTTCGGCTGCTTCGTACAATTCAGGACTGATCCCGGTCAGCGCGGCGAGGTAAATAATGGTATTCCACCCGCATTCCTTCCAGATTCCGAGCACGATGTACATTGCACGCCAGTTATTTTCCGTCCCGAGAAACGGAATAGAGGTGCCCATCAGCTTATTGATCATCCCATCATTGGTGGCAAACAGGCGAAGGGATATACTGGAAATAATCACCCAGCTCAGAAAGTGGGGCAGGTAGAGCACCGTCTGCGTTACACGCTTATATTTCGGGAATGCAAGTTCGTTTAAAATGAGCGCCATGATGATGGGCATCGGCGTCCCGATGAGCAGATCCAGCAGGTTCAGGAAAATCGTATTGCGGAGCGCGGCAATAAAATTCCGATCCTGAAAGGCTTTGATGAACCACTCAAAGCCGTTGTTTTTTGCCCAGGGAACCTGCCACGGAGGAAGCAGGATATTGTTTTTCTTGAATGCGAGGAGAATATAGCTCATCGGCGTGTAACGGAAAACCAGGAAAAAAGCCAGGGGCAGAATCAGAAGCAGATACAGCGTCCAGTACCGGCGCATGTAGACCTTCCAGGGCATTTTCTGTGACCGGATATTTCTGTTTAAAGAAGCCTGTTTCACATCACTCAACCCACATCTTCCTTTCTATATATCATCCGGGGGAAACCTGTTACCCAAGAACATCTTATTTGCCTTATCTGGTCATAATCCAATATTTCTCAACCATTATACAACACGAGAATTCTCTACTTCCATGCAAATAGTGCTTAAAAGTATGCAAATCCTGTTCAACAGGGAGAAAAAAAGGCAAGTAAGAATCCGGATGAGAAAGGGATAATCCTGTTTTTCATTTTCTTTTCTCATACCCGCATTTTCATAAAATGGGGATCAGAAAAATGAAAAGAGGATATTCGAGAAGAGGGCCGGCAGAGACATCCATCCATAACAAAAAAATTTCTTGACTTTTGGAAATGACTTCCTTATACTTAGAAAGCTGTTTTCAGCGGATCCGGGGTATCCCCGGAGGGGATGACCCCTTTTGAAAGATTTCGAAGCAGAGGAGTGTTGAGAAGATGTTCCGTACGTATCAGCCCAAAAAGCGTCAGCGCAGCAAGGTTCATGGATTCCGTGCCCGCATGGCCACCAAGAACGGCCGCCGTGTCCTGGCAGCCCGCCGTCGCCGCGGCCGCAAGGAGCTGACGGTGTGACCGGTGCCGTCCAGCGAAACGCTTGACAGTGGATCAGGCCCGCCTTCATTGATTAAGGCGGGCTTTTGTGGTAAATAAGACCCCGGGTGAACCGGAGAAGGGAAATATGGAGAGGCAGTATCGGCTGAAAAAGAACCGGGCGTTCCAGTATGTCTATCGGCGTGGACATTCTGCCGCCTGCCGTGATCTGGTCATGCTTTTCGCCAGGGGGCGGGAGCTGAAGGTCGGTTTTTCCGTCAGCAAAAAAGTCGGCAACGCGGTGATCCGGAACAAGGTGAAACGCCGCCTGCGGGAATGCTTTCGGCCCTATCTTGGGGACGTGAAAACCGGCCTGTACGTCATCGTCGCCAGACCATCAGCCGCGAAGGCCACCTTCCAGAGTCTTCAGAAGGATGTGCGCTACCTGCTGAAAAAGCAGGATGCACTGAAGGAAGGGAATCGCGCCGAATGAAAAAGCTGTTTCTGGCCCTGATCCGATTTTACCAGAGGGCGATCAGCCCCCGAAAAGGAAAGCCTGCCTGCCGGTACATTCCCAGCTGCAGCCAGTATGCCAGAGACGCAATTGAGCGATACGGCGCCTGGCGGGGCGGATGGATGGCGGCCTGGCGTCTGCTGCGGTGCAATCCTTTCAGCAGGGGCGGATACGACCCGGTGCCCGTGGATCTATATACACTCATAAGGAGGGAATAACCAAGCATGAATGAGGCGCTCTTTAACTTTCTGAGCTGGATCAACAGCTGGGTTGGCAGCTGGGGATGGTCGATGGTGATCTTCACGATCCTGATCCGCCTGGTGCTGACCCCGCTGGACATCAAGAGCCGGGTCGGCATGCGGAAGACCACGCTGCTGCAGCCCAAGCTGGCGGAACTGCAGAAAAAGTACGCCAACGACAAGGAAAAACTGAACCAGAAGACCGCAGAACTGTACAAAAAGGAAGGGGTCAACCCAATGAGCAGCTGCCTGCCGCTGCTGCTGACCTGGCCGATCCTGATCATCATCTTCAATGCGATGCGGATGGCCGCGAATCAGGAGATCCTGGGCCAGCTGACCCAGATCATGAACAACGAAACTCCCACAATGGAGCCGTTCCTGTGGATCAAGAACCTGTGGATGCCGGACAGCCTGTTCAGCCCGGCCTGGCCGAATGCGGATACTCTGCGTATGATATCATCGGATCTCTGGAAGACCTGGTACGCCGGACTGGGTGAAAACCTGCCGGCTCTGATGCAGGATCTGGGGCTGACAGCGGAAAGCTTTGACAACGCCAATCTTCAGGCGACCATCAAGACCCTGACAGATGCCATGGCCAATGGAAACTCGGCTTATGCGCACGCAATTGCCGCCAACGGCGGATGGACCTTCAACCTGCTCATTACCAAGCTGACGCTGGTCAATGAATACAACGGATACATGATTCTGCCGATTCTGAGCGCGGTGACCCAGATCATTATGACCAAGGTTACGGCGGGACAGCAGAACCAGCCTGCCGCCAATGACCAGGCGGCCCAGACCAGCAAGATGATGAACTGGTTCTTCCCGATTTTCTCGCTCGTGATCTGCTTCGGATACAGCAGCGCGTTTGCTCTGTACTGGGTGACGGGGAACCTGGTCATGATGGCACAGACACTCCTGATCAACAAATACCTGGACACAAAGGAACAGAAGGCGAAGATCGCCGGAGAGGGTACGGTGAAATAAAAAATGAGGAAATTCGAAGCATCCGCCAAGACGGTGGAAGAAGCGATTGAGCAGGGCCTGCAGGAGCTGGGCGTCGGTATCGGAGACGTCGAGGTCCAGGTTCTGGAGGAAGGCAGCAAGGGACTGTTCGGACTGTTTGGCAGCCGTCTTGCGAAAGTGAGTCTGACCGTCAAGGAAGAAGACCTGCTGGACGATCTGATCAGTGAAGAAAAACCTGCCATGAAAGCGCAAAAGCCTGCGGCGCAGAAATCCGAGAAGCCCGCCCGGACCGAAGAAAAACAGACCGAGCCCGCCGAGAAGAAGCCTGAACCGGAGAAGAAGGAAGAACGGCGGCCTGAGCCTGTCCGCCGGGTCGCGCCCAAGAAGGCAGAAAAGACGGAGAAGCCCGAGAAGAAGCCCCTGGAAGCTCCGGTGGAAAGCACAGAAGCGGAAAACGGGGAAGAACCGAAGGAAGCTGCAGAGCTGAGAACGCTGGAAAAGCCTGAGATCTCCGTGATCCCTGCGGATCAGATTGATCCGGAAAGCCCGGCTGGTACAGCGAAGGCCTTCCTGCAGGAAGTGACGAAGCTGATGGGCGTGAATGTGGAAATCGAGATGGGTACCGACGCCGAAGGCAACGTCTATGGCAGCATGAGCGGGGATACGCTGGGTATCCTGATCGGCCGGCGCGGGGAAACCCTGGATGCGCTGCAGTATCTGACCAGCCTGAAGGTGAACCGCGGACGGGAAGGATATACCCGGGTGACGCTGGATACGGAGAATTACCGCGCACGTCGGGAGGATACCCTGGTGCGGCTGGCGAACCGGATGGCGAACCGGGCGACCCGCACCGGACGCCGGGTAAGTCTGGAGCCCATGAACCCCTATGAGCGGCGGATTATCCACTTCGCCCTGCAGGGGAATGAAAATGTGACAACCCACAGCGAAGGCGATGAGCCGAACCGGCATGTGGTAATTACGGTGAAGAAATAACAGGAGGCGAAAGATCCA
This sequence comes from Clostridia bacterium, assembly GCA_017433675.1. Lineage (GTDB taxonomy): Bacteria > Bacillota > Clostridia > Christensenellales > Aristaeellaceae > Aristaeella. The sequence continues at coordinate 1,569 of JAFRGU010000030.1, read as the reverse complement.
TGCTGGATATCAATCTGCTTCGAAATGAACCGGAGAAGGTCAGGGAAAACATCCGGAAGAAATTTCAGGATGCGAAGCTGCCGATGGTGGACGAGGTGATCCAGTTCGACAAGGAATACCGCGCGGCTCAGCAGCAGGCAGACGCTCTGCGCAACCAGCGGAAGCAGAAGAGCAAGATGATCGGCGGACTGATGGCAAAGAGCCAGAAAGAGGAAGCCGAGCAGATGAAGGCTGAGGTCGCTGCGATGGCAGAGGACCTTGAGAACCTGGAGAAGAAAGAAGAAGAGCTGAAAGCTGAGATCCGGAAGCGGATGCTGGTTATCCCGAACATCATCGATGACAGCGTGCCGATCGGGAAGGATGACAGCGAAAACGTTGAAATCCAGCGGTATGGCGAGCCTGTGGTCCCGGCATGGGAAATTCCCTACCACGTGGACATCATGGAACGCCTGCAGGGTATTGATCTGGACGCAGCCCGGGCAACCAGCGGGAACGGATTCTACTATCTCATGGGAGATATTGCCCGCCTTCACAGCGCTATCCTGAGCTATGCCCGTGATTTCATGATTGACCGGGGTTTCACCTACGTGGTGCCGCCGTTCATGATTCATGGGGACGTGGTGACGGGCGTCATGAGCTTTGCCGAGATGGAAAACATGATGTACAAAATCGAGGGGGAGGATCTTTATCTGATCGGTACCTCCGAGCACAGCATGATCGGTAAATTCATTGATTCCATCCTGGATGAGGAAAGCCTGCCGAAGACCCTGACCAGCTACAGCCCCTGTTTCCGCAAGGAAGTCGGCGCTCATGGCATCGAGGAGCGCGGCGTATACCGGATTCACCAGTTCGAGAAACAGGAAATGATCGTGGTCTGCAAGCCGGAAGACAGCATGATGTGGTTCGACCGGCTGTGGCAGAACACGGTGGATTTCTTCCGGACGCTGGATATCCCGGTCCGGACGCTGGAATGCTGCAGCGGTGATCTGGCAGACCTGAAGGTGAAGAGCCTGGACGTCGAAGCCTGGAGCCCCCGGCAGCAGAAATACTTCGAAGTCGGCAGCTGCAGCAACCTGGGAGACGCTCAGGCCAGACGGCTGCAGATCCGCGTAAAGACCAAGGACGGAAAGAAATACTTCGCGCACACGCTGAACAACACCTGTGTGGCGCCGCCCCGGATGCTGATCGCCTTCCTGGAAAACAATCTGAAGGAAAACGGAACGGTTGCGATTCCGGAAGCACTTCGGATGTACATGGGCGGAAAGGATCATATCGGATAAACACCGGCGTATGTTTTCATGACAGAACCGCCAGAAAGTGATAAAAATGTGCCCTGCTCTGTTTTGAGCAGGGCATAATTCATATCCGGCTTCCGCCTGGTTTATCATTATGCGGAGCTTCTGTACCGCAGCCTCCAAGTTTCCGGGAAGTCCATGACGCTCATTGCGTTTTCCGGCATGGGCGCTTTATCTTCCCGGGTGTGAAATGTTTATTCTGCGGCAACTGCATTCTGAATCTTCACAGAGGGGAGTCCTTCTTTCCTTTGACAGAACGCAGGAAAACAACGAT